>NZ_JBHSMP010000022.1:0-29978 GCF_042655705.1 Paraburkholderia denitrificans
TGCCGATGCCGTAGACCTGCGGATCCGCGTTCTCGCCGAGCTTGAGCTTCTCGGTGAGCTGCCGGACCAGATGCCCGCGCGCACCCTCGCAAAAGAGCGTGTACTTCGCGTGCAGCTCCATGCCGAGCTGGAAGCTCCCGGTCGGCTCGCCATCCTTGCCGATACCCATGTTGCCGGTGGCGACGCCCTTCACCGAGCCGTCTTCACCATAAAGAATTTCGGCAGCCGGAAAGCCCGGAAAGATCTCCACGCCGAGCGCCTCGGCCATTGTCCCAAGCCAGCGTGTAACGTTCGCGAGGCTGATGACGTAGTTGCCGTGGTTCTTGAAGTTGTCCGGCAATGCCCAGTTGGGCACCGCTTTCGCGCCGGTTTCCGAGAGAAACAGGAAGCGGTCTTCCGTGACCTCGACGGTCACCGGCGCGCCCTGTTCCTTCCAGTCGGGGATCAGTTCGCTGAGCGCGCGCGGGTCCATGACCGCGCCCGAGAGGATATGCGCCCCGATTTCCGAGCCTTTTTCCAGGACGCACACGCCAATCTCGACGCCTTTTTCCTGCGCCAGTTGCTTCAGGCGGATCGCCGCAGACAGGCCAGCCGGACCGCCGCCTACGATCACCACGTCGTATTCCATCGACTCGCGCGGGCCGTATTGCTCGATCAGATTTGTTGCACTCAACATGCCATCCTCTGCGTCAGAACTGGTCTTCGATCGGGGCCAGTGCGCCCTTGTTGTCATGTGCTCCGCCGAGGACGGATTCGAACGCACCCGCACACGGCAGGATCTGCGTCGCGAAGCAATGTGCCATCGCCGCCAAACAAACGCGAAACATGGTAGCTGCGATCGATCCGGATCCCGGTGGCGAAACCGGACCATCTAGTGACAATTTCGGCCACGCGATAAGGATCGGGCAACGCACGTCACCTCGGTTCCGGTGCGGCCGGAACGCGTCGCGTCCACCCATCGTCGCCGCATTCTTCAGTCCGTTGCGCATGCAATGGGCCAGTCACTTCGTCGGCACATCTTTTGTAAACCGGCGATTTCACGGCTCCGTTCCGTTGCGCCTGGACCGTTCAAGTCGCGGGGCTGCCTCTGTCTCCGGCGACTTCCCCCACACCAGGGCTCGGGCCGTCGCAAGATACTTCTCCTCGATGTCACGCATGTAAGCGCGACTGCTACGCGCAGTGCCGAGATGCACGGTCAAGCCGTCCACCATCGAAATGAGCAATACCGTAATGTGCGCACTCTCGGTTTCCGTACGGGCCGGATTGGCAATCCGAATGAGCTTCGCGAGATCGGTGATCGCCGTTTCGTACCAGTCGTCGAGCAATCGGGCACATCCGGGATCCGCGGCTGCGATCGAGAAAAAATGCCACCACAGCGCGACAACCTTCGAATCCTTCACGTCGCGCAAGGTTCGATCGAGAATCTCATCAAGCGATTCACGTGGCGACGCGTTGCTTTCGAGCGCCTGTTTCAGATCGTAGAGATAGCTCTCTACAAGGGGCGCCATAACGGCCCGCATCACGTCCAGTCTGGTTGGAAAGTAGTATTGCAAATTACTGACACTGATTCCCGCGCGAAGCGCCACCGACCGCAGCGAGAAATCCAGCAGACCATCTTCGAGCAGGGCCTTCGTTGCAATCCGGATAATGGCGTTGTGCGTCCGTACCCCCTGCACTCTCAGGCCGTGCGGTGCGGCTCCCGATGGCGCAACGTCCAACTCGCGACGCTTGCGGCTACTGTGCTGTTCGTTTGGCACTGTCATCACTTCCGTCTTGAATGAAGCGGCCAGTTTCGCTGGCCGCGAAGCGCCAACGCCCGGCTCGCTGAATGGTTGTGACTACATCTAACACCACACTTGAGTTCCATGACCGGGCAAGCATTGCGGGAGCGGCACACGACTTCTCGCCACAGCGCGCCACGCGCCGCTTCCGCTTCAGGGGCCGGGATTCCTGCGTAAAGAGCCTTCCGCAGCCGCCCTAGCGAGCGGGCAGCACACCGTTCTCCGAGAACATGACCGGCTTCCCGGTGGCATCGATCAGGGCCGCAGTGAGGGCCGCGCGATCTTCGCGATGGTGGACTTCGAACGATGTGCCGCCTTCGCGCTTGCTGAACATCAGCCCGTCCAGCCCGACGCCCATCAGACCGCCGGGCGTAGTGCCCAACCAGGTGATCGAACTCCTGGCGCCTGCGTCCACCGGAGACCACGTCGCGCCACTGTCGTCGCTCTGGAACATACTGCCGAGCAGGCCGCCTACGACGATACGTCCGCCGGGCAACACCACGCCCGCCCACAGCGTCCCCTTGCCCCCTGTCGAGAGATAGTTCCAGTTAGCGCCGCCGTCAGCCGACTTGAGCACCATTCCCTGCTCCGAGGTGACGTACAGCGCCCCCTTCTGGTCGTCAAAAAGATGGTACAGATTGCGATCTGCCCTGGTGGCGCCCGGCGGCGCCGGCACCTTCACCTTCGTCCAGGTTGTTCCGCCATCGTGCGTCGCAAGCATCAGCGACCATAGCCCCGCCGCAATCCCATCTTTCTCGCTTGTAAACAACACGGAGAACAGCGGCTGATCGACAGAGAGATCGATACGCTGCGTCTGCCACGTGTCGCCGCCGTCGCTGCTCGCGAGGATGACGCCCCACTGCCCCACCGCCCACCCATGCTGCGCATCCGCAAAATTTACGGCAGAAAGCGTGGCGGAAACCGGCACGCGACTCGCCTGCCGCCACGTTTTTCCCTCGTCATCAGAAAGAAGAATTACGCCGTGCTCGCCGACCGCCACGATACGCTTGCCCGCGCGGGCGGCGTCCAGCAGCATCATGTGGCTCGGCCGATCCCACTTGTGCGCGGGTTTTGCCGCCCAATTCGCAACGGTTCCTTGAGGCTGGGCGAAAGCGACTGCACTTGCGCATAGCATCGCGCAGGCTACCAACATCTTGATCATGATTCGCTCCCGCGAATTTCAATGGCTAAAAAGGCCCGGCGCACGCGCCGGTTTGCGGCGCGGGAACCAACGCTCAAGTACCGAAGCGAGCGCCGGCAACGCCGTCATCGCCATCAGCAGGTTCACAAGGAACATGAACGCCAGCAGTTTCCCCATGTCCGCCTGGAACTTCAGCGCGGAGAAGCTCCATGTCGCGACACCAATCGCCAGCGTGATCGCCGTAAATATCGTTGCCACCCCAACCTCCTGCATCGCGAATTCGACCGCCTTCGCAATGCTGAGACCGCCCGCCAGATGCGCCTGCAAGCGGTTATAGATATAAAACGCGTAATCCACGCCGATACCCACGGCCAGCACCATCACGGGCAGCGTCGCGACAGTCAGGCCGATCTGCAGCTCTTTCATGAACCAGTAGCCGATGAATGTCGCTACGGTCAGCGGCAGGCAGCACGCCATCATCGCGCGCCAGTCGCGGTACGCAAGGAACACGAGGATCAGGATTGCCGCGTACACATTCAGCATCATCGGCAGCTCACTCGCCGCCACCTCTTCATTCGTGGCCGCCAGCACGCCCGCGTTGCCCGCAGCGAGGCGCACCGTGATGCCCGGGAACGGATGAGTCGCCCGGTATGCCTTCACGTCGGTCAGGATTTGACTGAGCGTCGTTGCCTTGTGGTCGGTCAGGAACAGATGCACGGCCGTCATACTGCAATCCGCCCGCATGAAACCCTTCGCGCGCCCAACATCCACCGATACCGACCCGTAGTTTCCGGGGTCGATCGGCACGACGTTCATCTTCGGATAGTCCTCGTTGTAGCCCTGGTTATAGCGGCGCAGCGCTGCCGAATACGACTCCACCGATACGACGCCTGGCTCCGTGCGCATGGCACTTGTAAATTCGTCCCCGTACAGGCCGACCGCCGGGTTATCGCAGGCGGTGCCGGACGATTCGATCACGACGGAGAGCCAGTCGAGGCCGATGTCGTAGCTCGATGCAATCGACGTCGCATCACGATTGAAACGCGCGCTCGCGCGCAACTCTGGCGCACCCGGCTGAAGCGTGCCGATCACGCGATCACGGCTTTGCCAGACCGCCAGCCCGAATACCACCAACGTCAGCGCGACCGCAACCTCCGCGAATCCGGGCTGTGCCACGCGCGCCAGGAATCGCAGCCAGCGTCCGCGCCGCTCGCCGCGTTTCAATGCCTTCTCCGCGTAGCCTTTCTTGAAGTGGAAGCACGACGCAGCCACCGGCAACAGCACGAGGTTCGTCACGATCTTGTAGCCCACGCCGAGCGAGGCCGTGATGGCAAGCTCCCGCACCATCGGAATCGGGATCAGCAGCAGCGTGATGAACGACACCAGGGCCGTCACGAGCGCCAGCACGCCGGGAATCAGAAGCCCGCTGAAGCTGTTGCGCGCCGCGTCGAACGATGTTTTACCGTGCGCAAGCTCCCGCACGATGAAATTCACCTGCTGAACGCCGTGTGATACGCCGATCGCAAATACCAGGAACGGCACGAGCACCGCCAGCGGGTCAAGACCAAAACCCAGTAGTTTGAGCGTGCCGAATTGCCACACGAGCGAAGTGAGCGAGCACAAGATCAGCAGCACCGTGAAGCGCACCGAGTGACAGTACCAGTAGACAGCGAGTGCGGTAAGCAGCAGCGCGATGGCACAGAAGCCGAGCACTGCTGTGGCGCCATCTGCAATATCGCCGATCTGCTTGGCAAAGCCGATGATCTGAACCTCGAACCCCGCGTCCTCGAACGGTTTGCGGATCTGCGCTTCGAGCAGGTGGTTGAACGCCACGTAGTCGAGCACCTTGCCGTTTCGGTCGCGCTCGTTGAGTTCCGCGGTAATCATCGCGCTGTTTTCGTTGTGCGAAACGAGCGTGCCAATATAACCGCCCACCGTCGTTGCACGGCGAATCTTTCCGACGACTTCCGGATCAAGCTGACTGGGGGTAATCGTGCCTGAAATGATCGGCTCGGCGCGGAAACCCTCGTCCGTAATCTCATTGACGTAGGCATTGGGCGTCCACAACGACTGCACACCGACGCGGTCCACGTTAGGCAGATAGGTCACCGCCTGCGTCACCTTGTACAGCCGCGTGAGGCCCTCCTTCGTCCAGATCGTTCCTTTTCGGGCGCGCACGACGACCGTGATCCGGTTTGCGCCCAGCAGATGCGACCGATATTTCTGGAAAGTCTGGATGTATTCGTGGCCGATGGGCATCTGTTTTTCAAACCCGGCGTCCATGCGCAATTGCACCGCAAACGCGGCCATGATGACAGTGAACAGGCCGATGACCCCAAGTACCACCAAGCGGTGCCCGAAGAGCACCCGTTCCAACAATTTGACGAAGCGATTTAGCACAACATTACCCCTTCAGGTGATTCAACGGCGTCGTCAGAAATTGCGCGTGGCGAATATCCCGACAAAATTCCGGTCCGCATAAGGCTGTCCCACCGTGTTATGCCCGCCCCAGAACATCGTGTAGTTGATGCCCGCTTGCCACACGGTTGGATTCTGGTTGAACAGCACATAAAGATTCAGCGACTTCGCACCCTGCATGTAGTTCGCCGTGAACGTCGGCGTGTACCCGTAGAGTCCGTCCGAGAAGGTCATACCCGGCGTCACCTGCCAGCCGTGAATCAACGTGCCGTCATAGGTCCAGTTGAAATCGAGCGTGACACCCGCCGAGCTTGCCGTGCCCTGTGGCGCGGCAATCGGATAGCCGAGCGTCGAACCGTTGTTCAGCCACGTCATGTAGCCGGCCTGCGGAATCTGCGTGACCGACTGTCCATTGACGGTGCGCGTCACACCATTCGAGCTGAGTCCCGGGTAGTAGATCCAGGTGAGTTCCCACGTCAGCGTCGCCGAATCCGCGCCCAGCAGCTTGAGGAACGGATACTCGCTGCGCGTCAGCGCCAGCAGACCGTTGACGTCGTACTGGAAACGCTTCATGTCGGCCCACTGCTGGCAGTCGAGGCCCGTCGTGCCATTGGTGACCAGATCGAAAGGGCCGCCCGCGCCATAGCAGGACGACAGCGCGACGGCATCATGTGGCCGGTACGAAAGCTCGGTGCCAATCGCCCATGCGCCAAGGCCGAAATTCGCACTGGCGCCGAAGAGCTGACGGTTCTGAAGATAGGACCACTTCAGGGACCCGTCGGCGAGCGACGAAAGCACAGGTGCCTTGTCCGTGTAGTTCAGGTAGTAAAACGCAAAGTTGGCGTCGAACGAGCGCGGCGCATAGTTGAACTTCACGCCGAACTGCGGCTTGTACTTCGAGGGCGCCTGCCAGGCAACCGGCACGCCAATGCTGTTGAACGGCGGTCCGGCGAAGGCACCATTGACAAGCCCGCTATTGATTGCATTGAGCACGTTCGCGTTGCCGCTGTTCGGCCCTGCGATCGCACCCGCACCCGGTCCCTGCACGTTGGGATTGTTGGCATTCAGCGTGAGCGGGCTCGTGCCGCGACCCACACTGTTGGATATGGACCAGTAACTGCCAACGGGGGGATAGCGGTTTCCATTCCACCAGAACTGGTAGTAGTCCTCAGTGCTAAACCCATGCGAAAGATCTGCTGCGAAGCTCAGCATCGGCGCCGGCAGCAACGCTTGCTTCAGTTGCGCGCCGGGAATCAGCAGCTTTTGCACGTCGAGTGAGTTCGTGGCGTTGATGCCGCCCTGCGCGAACATGCTCTCGCCCCAGTTGATCACCTGGTTGCCCAGCCGCACGTGAGCCGAATTTCCGGCAATCGTGAAATCCTTCTCCGCCCAAAGATCGAGCAACTGCGCGTTGTAGACGACTTGCGCCCGCGCGGTGCTCGACAGGGGCGTGCGATTCGTGTCCCCGGCGAGGAAGTCGTACATGCCCGTACCGCGGATCATGGCCTTCAGCCCCTCGCTGGGCATCGTGAACAGCAGCTCCGACGTCGCACTGATGTAGGTGCTGAACGGCTGGCCCTTGCGGTAATTCAGGTTGCCGTCGTCACCGGCGCCCCACTGGTTGACGTTGGCAGCCGCACCGCAGTTGAATGCGTTCGGATCGCCCGTCAACGAGCAACTCGGGTTTTTGGTGCGGATGCCTGCGCCCGCCGTGAGGTTGGTGACCCACGAACCCGTGATATCCCCCGCCCCCATCGTGAAATCGTAAGCATGTGCGTTTGCGGTTGCAAATGCACCAAAAACTGCCAGAGAAACGGTAGTTTTTCTAACTGTCATTTTCATCTTCATGGTCTCAGCCCGACGTCAACGTCCACGTCTACGTTGGCGCACGTCATCGACGTGCGCCAGCCCTCCCCTGTCCACTTGATTGGCTTTAGCGCTCGCTGACCGATCTCAGCGATTCTGCCGAGAAGAAATCCGTCTTGAAGCGCGGGTCGGCTACCTTTTCGAACCAGTGGACGTCCTTGCCGAGGCCGATCGTCGATTCATCGAAAACGTAGCGCCCATCATTCAGGTCGTACTGCACGAACGGCTCGTTGTCGCACGCGCCGCCGATGTCCCATGCCGGAATCGGATAACTTTCGCGCACCTTCCAGAGCTTGCCCTGGGCGTCGTAGTCCTCGCCCACCAGTGCAAGCCAGCTGTCCTCATCCAGATACAGGATTTTCTTCGAATCGACGTGACGGGCGGAAGATTTGAGCGTCGCCTCGACAACCCATACACGATGCACTTCATAACGACGGTGATCGGGCGAAATGCCTGCGGGCGTCGCAACGTCATGCAGCTTGTCCTTGAAGGTGTACATGCCGAAGTCGTTGTAAGGCACAAGCATTTCGCGCTTACCCACCAGCTTCCAGTTGAAGCGATCGAGAGAGCCGTTGAACATGTTGACCTCGTCGATCAGGTACTGGTTTTCGAAGCCGATTAGCGGTGCGTCGTGCGTATAGGCCGGCATCCGGCGCACGCGACGCTGGCCAGGGAAGTAGTAGTACGTCTCCGGGTCCCGGTCGAAATATTGCCGCTGTACGAAGGACTGGCCGGCCAGCGCCGCGGGAGACTCCATCGCGAAGTAGGCACCGAAGTTGAGCTGGTCGACGTCCTGCGGCGTGGCCTTGCCCGGCTTGCCGCTCGGGAAATAGTAGATTTGTGGGCCGACCACCTCGATCCAGTCGCTCCCGCCGGGGCGCGGCGAAATGGCGGTGACGTATTTTCCAAAGTCGATGCCTTCGCCGCGGTACCGCGTCTCGTAGTTCAGAACCGCTTCTGCGCCGCTCTTCGGCTGCGGGAACGCGACGCCCGGAAGCGCAACTGACTGAAGCTTTTCGCCCGTGGAATCGAGCTTCGCCGACGTCAGATTCGTCTTCGAGTTCTGTTCGGCGAAGTCCGGCAGCTGACATGTACGATGCGACGGATAGACATCCATCCGGTAACCCTTCAGCTGCTTGATGAGCTGCACCTGCCCCGGCGAAAGCTGGCTCGCGTATTTGTCGACGTTCGCCGCATCGATCGAATACAGGGGCTTCTCGCCTTTGTGCTTCCAGAAGTCGCCGCGGTTCTCCCCCCACGTCCAACCCGCCGGCGTCGCTTCCCGGCCCGCAAAGGCTGGAACGAGACCATCCTTGCTGGCGGCACGCTCGGCGCCGGCCGCCGTGAGATCGTCCGCAGCGGCGGTCCCCGCCAGGATCATTAACGCTGCTGCAATCGCAGATACCACCCCGATTCTGTGCTTCGTCATCATAGTGCTCCTTCCGATTCCATCCTTCGTGGTAACGACTTGCCCAATTGATCGCCGCTGCTTACTGGCTGCGCGACTCGCTGCGCGCAGTGCCCGGCCGTCGAGGCGCAGCCAGGGCAACACCGGCTACACCACCTGAACCGACATCGCGGACGACACCGCTTCGCCCCTCATTTCCGTGAACTTCATCGCGACGAACGCGATTTTCGACGCCTCGAAAACGGGGCGAGATAGTGGCCATCCATCAGCGCGCTATCGAGTCATGAAGCCCGGCAATTTGTAGGACATTAAACCTATATTAGGCACACTTAATTTGTTGTGCATGATGACTAAATTAGTAAATTTACAAAAGAATGGTAATCCCTGCTTTTCGCGGGTGGCAGCGGCAAGATTGGCAATGCGCCGAAAAATGGATGCGCAACAGAAGGGAAATGGAGGCGTAGAGGGAGCGCGAAGTGAGGGCTTGAGTCCAGACGCACGAAGAAGCACCCGCATGCACCGCGGTGTGCGGACGTTAATTAACGAAGGATCGCTGTACGGGGCGAACTGGACGCTGCGGTCTCTGCTCCCCTCAAGTTGCCTGATGAGGAAATTGCTCGAATGGCAAAAATTCTTGACCACGACGCGCCCCACCAGGCGCCATCAGCGTGGCAATGTGGACCTGTGCAGAGCGGCCGAAAATCCGATTGCGCCGAAGCCGGCGCAGTCTTTTGAGTTATCCGGGGGAACCTGGCTAACGTGCGTCATCCCTGACAATCAGATATTCAGGCAGTACGTTTCGCAGATAGCTGACACGAGCGCGTCTCGCGTTTTCTTCAGCCTCCGGTGTAATGAAGTTGTGCTGATGAAGCGACAGTGCGAAGAGTGCATCGCTAATTACAATTGCCTCCAGAAATCGTTCCGGGAGTGATGGGATCGCAGGCATGACGAACCGCTTGCTCAGTGCATCCACAATCGCGTTCGCCACTACCTTGTCGCACTCAAGGTCACGATGGCGAATCTCCGCTGAACAAGATCCAAGAATCACCTTCCTGACCGAGGAGCTTTCGTGATAAATGGCGATGAGCCTCCTGGACATGACGGCGTCAAATTCCTGCCAGGAGCCAACGACTACGTCGAGGGTTTTTATGACCTCTTCGAAGCGTGCGAGGTATCGTTCAGCGAGCGCAACGAATACCAGAGAAACCGAGGGGAAAAAATGATAGATGGTCGGAGGAGACGTCTGCATGGCAGCAGCGATGTGATATGGACTGATCTCGCCAGGCTCCATTGTCTCCAGCAATTTCTCAGTGGTGTCGAGTATGGCGTCGAACTTCAGCCGCCCGCGGCCCTGTGTTGGCCGCCGAATTGCGGGAGCTCCCCCATCGCCTTTGTCGGGCGTGACAACAGCATTCACTTCCTTGACCGACATTCAGCAGCCCTCCCGGAAAACTACCCGACCGAGGTCATCTCGATTGCGGGCCTAATGTAGAAAAATATGGACCTGATACAGGTGCTATCGACCAGTCACATCGTTGCGGCGCATTCGCCTCGTCACGTGCAACCAGGGATTGACGACTGTATTCATGGACGGGCATTCGGGTTCTGATAACGCGTCCGCCGTGCGTGCGTTCCACAACGAAGTACGCGTTCCAGACATGTTTGCCATATTTTAGCCGTAGCCGGGTGCAGCTACCGTCAGCCAGCCAAAGCGGGTCCCGTTGCGTTCGATGCGCCGTTCGGCGCGCATGGAGCGCACTACGCGACACGCGACACGCCCGGCCAGTTTCTCCGGGCGTACATTCGCGCTGACGTCATACAGATAGAATTCCGCGACCTCGCGGAAACAGCGTGTTGTCAGTCGTATGCGACAGGTGTTCCGTGCCAGCCCGCCCAGCGCTTCGTCCAATAGAGGTCGTGCATCCTCCTCGTATAGGCGTTTTCCCGATTCGATGCAATCGGCTTTCCACCGAGGCTGCCGACCGGGATGATGCCACCGGCGGTGGAGGTAAGGAAGATTTCGTCAGCGGCCTCAAGTGCGCTGACGTGGAAGCGGCCGACCTCCAATTCGAGGCCGACTTCCTTCGCCAACTCAAACGTAGCCAGGCGAGTGATGCCTTCGAGACAGCCATTTGCCGGTGTGCAGATGCGACCATCCTTGATGAAGAAGATATTCGCTCCGGGGCACTCGGTAAGATTGCCATCGACGTCGAGCAGTACCGACCAGTCGTGGCCCTTATCCCTCGCTTCAAACAAGGAGAGCTTCAGGTCCATCCAGTGAAAATTCTTTGCCCGCGGATCGACTGCGTGTTCGGGAATTCGGATGTAGCTCTGACTGACGTGCAGTGCGAGCCCTTTCTCGCGCATTTGATCGTCAGCGATGAACAGATAGGGAATGACAAATGCGTAAAACTGGCACTCGTACAGGTTGACGTCGTTTCGGTCCGTATGCGGCATCTGCCCGCGCGTGACGCCGTACCAGACATAGGCATCCTGAAATCCGGAGAGACGGACCAGATTTTCACAGATTTCACGCATTTGTTGTCTGGAATAGGGATTGCGCATACGAAACAGGTCGCACCCTCTTTCGAAGCGATCAAGGTGATCCTCGAGCCGGAAGAACATGCCCTTGCTCACACTCACTACGTCGTAAGTGCCATCCGCCTGCATAAAGCCAGTGTCAGTGATGGGTACACCCGCTTGCTCGACGGGCACGTATTCGCCAAACATAAACGCGACGCCCTCTTCGAATTCGGGTGCGTGCCTGTGCCGAGGATGAGCTCCACTGCTGTACATCACTTCTTCTGCACGGGTGAGTGCCATGAATTGCCTCTTTTGTGGGTGTGTGCGAGCCCGGTCACTGGCAGGGCCCAGCAGAGAACGTTGACCTGCGATCTAGTGCAGGGGGCGTACAAAAATAGATGAAAATCTATTTTTGATTAGGCTATATGGACGATTTCGTGCCGTCAATAGGGTTTACGCTGCGAGACAACTGAAGATCGGGTCATCAGCCGCCTCGCTGCGGGCCGCATAATTGTGGATTAATATCTATACATACCAGCCGCAACTTCAGCTCACTCCGGTCGAGACCTCGCTCCCGTATGGCATGAGTAGAGTGTTCGGTAACCCCTGTGTATCCGGTCCTGGATACGCAACGCACAGAGGACATTTGACGTCCCGCAGCATGTCTCGACAGGAATGGGGAAATTCGACCGTGAGAGTGCGCCAAAGAATTGCGGCATTCATCCCTTGAGGAATGACGCCGTGCCTCGCCTCTTCCCCGCGCCGCTGCGCGTTGCGATCAATGGTTGCGGTCGCATCGGCCGCTGCTTCCTGCGGGCGTTATACGAAGCGGGCTGCCGTGATGCCGTCAAAACGGGTACAACTCACGACGCTGCATTCGGTAATGAATGACCAGCCGCTGATTGACGGCTACCACCACCGGGATCTGAACCTGACACGTTCGGCAATGCAATCGGCCGTTCCTGTTTCGACTGGGCTTGCACGCGGCGTGGAACGCCTGCTTCCGGAACTTGATGGTCGCGTACATGCCAGGGCGATCCGCGTGCCCACGCATAACGCGTCGTCGATTGATATGGTCCTGTCCGTTGCGCGCCACGAGTGGGGTTTCGTGAGCCGCCTCGCGGATGTCACGCGCCACTGGCCCGGAGCGACGTGACCTTGGTGAATTCGACCGACTTCCCGCTGCTCGATGGACGGCGGGGAAGCATCCTGACTGGCCGCGCGGCTGAGTCGCTTGCGGAGAAAATCATTGCGACACAGCGTATTAACCGCTAGCGGCCTCTCTCCTCAGCGACTTCCCCGAAAACAAGGTAGCGCGCTGCAGCCATAAATGACGCATCGAATTTCTGCATGTACGGTCGCTTGATCCGCTCTGTGCCGAGATGCACCGAGACGCCATCGACCATCGAAATCAACAAGACAGCGATGTGCAAACTCTCGGCGGCGGTGCGGGCGGGATTTGCCGCACGGATCAGTTTCGCAACCTCTTCCGTCAACGTGTCGTACCAGTCGTTGAGCAATTGAGCACACTCGGGATCTGCCGAAGCAATCGCGAAGAAGTTCCACCACAGCGCACCAATCTGCGGATCTTTCGCGTCCTGCAATGCGCGATCAATCAAAACGACCAATGTTGCCTCCGGCGAGGCATCGCTCTCGAGCGCGGCCCTCAGCTCGACCAGATGCTTATCGACCAGAGGTACCATGATTGCGCGCAGCACAGCTGCGCGCGTCGGGAAATAATATTGGAGATTACTTACGCTGATGCGTGCGCGAACTGCAACGGCACGTAGCGAGAATTCCATCGGACCGCTTTCGAGCAACAGCTTTCTTGAGATTCGGATAATCGCGTTGCGCGTCCGCACCCCTTGGGCTCTCAAGTTGCCGGGTTCGGCGCCGGCAGGTGCAGTTTTTGATGTGCGACGTTTACGCGGCTCTTCTTTTGGCACTGTCGTCATTTCCGTTATGAGTAAAGCGTATCGGTCTCGCGGGCAGAAAAAGTAACGGCACTAACGGTAAGCTAGGTATACTTGCCTACATCTTACACCATGTAGTTTCCCTCACCGCGGACAGCCCCCGTCCCGCCACCGAGATCCATCGGACCTACCGGTAGCATCAATTAAGGCGGCGGTCAGCGTCGCGCGGCTATCACGCTGGCCAACATCGAATGACGTATTCCCTGGGCCCTGACTGAACACCACGCCGTCAAGCCCAACGCAGCACAATCCGTTTCCGCCGACAACAAGATCGGCAATCGAACTCCTGGCGCCCACCGCCAACGGCGTCCACGTTGCGCCGCCATCGCTGCTCTGGCACCGCCTTAAACAAAGTGCCCGGCTGGCAACGCCCCCCCCTGCATCGGATCCAGCGCATCGATCAGGGAATACCCCGTCTTTTTATTTTTTACCAACTTAGTCACTATGACCTAATTGGTCGCTAAGCCTAACTTAGGTATTGTGTTCTATAACGCAACCGGAAGAAACGGACACGACCAAAACGTCCACATGGGCAGGACAGCAACCCTCCCCCTATAAGACGAGATGTCTGGGCGCAGCAGGCGATCAAGGTCGCCGTAGCACCTTTCCCCCAATCGCGACGAGCGCGATCGGACGGAAGAATTGCTGCGATTCGAATATGTTGACCAGCTAACCGTAGGAGCTGAAAAATGGCCGAAAACCAAGCCGGCACCGTAGACACGATAAGCGCCGCTGATTATCTGAGTGCAGATATCAAACACCATCTGCACCCGGTGACGAACCCCCAAACGCTGGAACACGACGGCCCGACCTTCATCGATGGCGCTGAAGGGATCCACCTCGACATTCACGGTCAAAAAATCATTGACGGCGTTTCGGGCCTGGGCTGTGTGAACATCGGTTACGGCAATGAAAAGCTGTGCCAGGCTGCGTACGCGGAAATGAAACAGCTGTCGTATTCGCATTGTTTCGTCGGTGTGAGCAACCAGAAAGCTGCACTGCTGTCCAGGAAGCTGGCCGAACTGACGAATCACGACTTCGAGAAGTTCTTCTTTGCGTCGACAGGTTCGGACGCCAACGAGTCGGCAGTCAAGCTGGCCTACTATTACTGGCGCCTGAAGGGCCAATCGCAGCGCAAGATTCTGCTGGCGCGCGAATACGCGTACCACGGCAATACGGTGATCACCACCGCACTGACCGGCATACCCCACTACCATTTCCAGTTCGAGCTGCCGCTTAACCACCTTGTTCAGCACGTTGGCGCTCCCTACGCTTACCGCTGCGGCAATGGTCTGTCGCCGGAAGACTTCGTCCGCAAGCTCGCCGCCGATCTCGAAGCGAAGATCACCGAAATTGGCGCCGACAAGATCGCCGCGTTCTTCGTCGAACCGATCCAGGGTGCGGGCGGCATGATCATGCCGCCGATCGGCTACCTTCAAGCAGTCCAGGAGGTCTGCAACCGTCACGAAATTCTTGTCATCGCCGACGAGGTTGTGACTGGCTTTGGTAAAACCGGTTCGATGTTCGCGTACCAGCATTACGGCTTCAAGCCGGACATGATCACGATGGCCAAGGGCATCACGTCGACGTACTTCCCGCTGTCTTCAGTCGGCGTGAGCAAAAAAGTCGCCGACGTGCTGGCGACTGCCAACGAAGAATTCGTGCATGGCTTCACGAATTGCGGACATCCGGTAGGGGCCGCTGTCGCACTGGCCAACATCGAGGTGATTGAAGAGAATCATCTGCTCGACAATGTGAACAACAACATTGCTCCGGCTTTGGCGCGCTGGATGGAAAAGTTTGCAAAGAACGCTGTGGTCGGCGAAGCACGTTCAGTTGGCGTCTTGGCAGCACTGGACTTCTGCCGCGGCGACTCCGAGGAAGAGTTGACAGCTTTCTGTGAGCGCGTCGGCAATGAGGCACTCGGCCGTGGCCTGATCGCGCGCCCGATGGGCCCAGTCCTTGGCATGACTTTCCCACTGATCACCACCGCCGAGCAGATTGAGGAAAGCATGAAAATCCTCGAAGCTGCGATCAACGCCGCAGTCGCGTAAACCGCGAGATATCTCTCCGCTTCATCGGCCGTAGAGTCCCGATGAGCGTTTAAGGGCGTCATACGCCGGCGGCCGGGATTCATACCGAAAGAATCCCTCCTTGCCTTTCGGCATGTTCCCAGCCGTTCTTTTTTTTTGCCAGCGGTCTATCCTCGTTGCGCGCCAAACGCAGGATCCCTGCGTTATTGAATAGCACGTCGAGTTTTTCTTGCGTCAAGGAAATAGAACGCACGATATATCGGCACCAGCGATACCAACGAGCCAAAAACGCATCATGCCTCGCCTCCTCGTTAAGACGATGGCGATACAACATCCAGTTCCCAAAGGTCTTCGGCACAACTGCCGTGAACAGGCAACGCTATCTGCCATATACGACGACCGAGAGCGCCTGCCTGTTCCTCGGGGCAGGCGCTCACCATTCCGCTCACCGCATACACAACCCCTTTCAAACCAGACCTGTTCAATGCACGCTCTTAAAACGCCTCGGCCCGTGCTTGTCCCGAGGCCGTTTTACGCGACGCCAACGTGATGGCAATAATCCCCAGCGCGATCACACCAGCCGACATCCAGCCCACGCCCTGCAAGCCGCCGTAAGCCAACGCGACCCCGCCCGCCGCAGGCCCGAGCGCCAGACCAATATTCGACACGGACCCTGCCATGGCGGAGCTACGCCCGCTTTCATCCAGGTTTGCGAGCAGACCCAACGAGAACGGAAAAGCTACCGTTGCCGCAGCGTTGACCAGGCACGTCGCCACGATGAACAAGCTTCGGTTATGTTGACAATACATGCCGATAGAGACCAGAAGCCAAACGAACAGCGCGGCATAGATCGGTTTGTAGAAGCCCGCACGGTCACCCAATGCCCGGGCCAACAAACCGGCCGGAAATTGAAGCAGGGCCTGAATCATGAGGATGGTGCCCAATTCATGGGCATCGATTCCCCGCGCTTGACCCGCCAATTCAGCGAAGCTCATCGCTGCCGTCTGCATCACAAACGTTGCGAAGATACCGACGAGAATCCAGACCTCGCAAATCGTGGTCGAGCGCGAAATTCCCCGCTCGATGGCAGCTTCAGCCGCATCGGAGATTTTCGCCACCGGCATCCGGAATGCGATCAGAACACCGATCGAGAACATGGCAATCTCTACCAGTTCCGTTCCCTTCACCCCGACGCGCCCGGTTACGTACGGGATACTGAACATCACGGCGCCATAGAGGATTGCCATGGTGAGCGTCAGTTCCGCAAATACTTTCTCGGGTTGGTCATCCATCGACATCACGGCATAAGTACATGCGATCAGTACACCGAGCGCGATGCCCAAAATCCCCTTGAGCACACAAACGACATAGAAATCATTAAAAACCGCCACGCCGGTAATGGCCAATAGTCCGGCCATACAGGAAACGAGCGAATAGCGGCGCTTGTCCACCGTTCCAACGCACCGCCCAACCATCATGGCCGACAGCGCCACGAGCAGGAGAACGCAGGAAGCCAGCCAGCGTGTTCCTCACTTAGACCGAATCGCTGCATCGACGACGGCACATCGTATGGCAGCAAAAAGGCCGGCGCCCATGCCAAAGCACTGACGTAGAGAACTGCGGCCTTTGATAGTCCCTTCAAATGCGCTTTCATACTTCACCTCTGCATAGGGTCACGGAGATCAGCTTTCTCCGTTAGCTCAATTAGCGCACTTCAGCAAAGACCTTGTTGCGCCGCTCCTCGAACATCTGGATCAGGAATCGATCCACGGGTTTTTCCGACGCTGTCTTCGGAATTTCATCCAGGACCTGTACCCAGGACATCACAGAACTCGAATCGAGCTTTTCCCGGCAGGTACGGAACACCAACTGAGGATCGAATGAGTCGATCTGCGTCGGTACGACCGCGGCAACCATATCCTTCTCACCTGGTGCTCCGGAAGCCGCCTTGACGCCATAGACATAGACATCGGCAACATCGCTCAACTCGGCGATGACCTTCTCGATTGGCGCTGTGTTGATGAATTCCCCGTTGTGTCGAATTCCACCGCCCTTGCGGCAGTCGAAGTAAAGCCAGCCGTCTTCATCCGCATGGACGATATCGCCCATTTGCAACCAGCCATTCTTGCACTTCTTTGCCGAGGCTTCTGGATTGCCGAAATATTCGACCGTTGCGGGCGCACCATCCACGCCTTGAAAGAGCAATTCACCGGGCACGCCAGGGGCGCAATCGTTGCCGTTCTCGTCAACAATGCGATAGCGAAGATTCGATACCGGTTTGCCGATACTTCCCACGGGGCCCATGCCCAGCGGTTTCACCGTCAATCCACCCTCGGCCGCACCGTAAAATTCGACGATATCGACATTGAAGCGCGATTCGAACGCTTTCCAGATCGCTGCCGGCATGCCTGCCGACACGACAAAACGCACAGGGTTATCTGCGTCGTTCGGTTGACGCGGTTCGCTGTAAATGGCTGTCGTCATACCACCGAGCAGCGTGAATGTCGTGCAACCATACTTGCGGGTAATGTCCCACAGGCGCGACTTCGTAAAGCGACGCGACATCACGGCGCGCATGCCCGTTGCGAGCGACGCCCCCAAGGTCACCACCTGCGCATTGGCATGCGTGAGCGACAACCCGGAATACGGACGCTCATCGGCCTGGTACCCGAGCATTGCCGGCACTGCGGCGGCGGTTGCACAGAATCGCAGATGCGTCATCACGATCCCTTTCGGGTCGCCCGTCGTTCCCGAGGTAAAGATCAACTGCATCGCGCCATTCGGATCATTGACGGCAATTTCCAGCTTCGGAACTTGCTGCGGCAGCGAATCACGGTAGGACAAGACACCGTGAGTGCCGATGTGCGAATGCGCCACCTCGCCAGTTTCCAGCCCAATCACCCACGATAAGCGCGGCAGCGACTCGCGTACCGCAAGGAGGTTGTCGAGTGAGTAATCTGCGGCGATGACACCTTTACATTGCGCGTTATCGAGCATGAACGTCAGTTTGTCGCCCTTGACTCGCGGATCAAGGGGCACAAACACCGTGCCCGAAATCGCTGCGGCAACCATGGCGTCGACGAACTCCGCGTGGTTGGCCATCAGCAATGCAAAGCGGTCGCCCGGGCGCATGCCTTGCTCGATCAGGACCTGCGCGAGGCGCTGCCCCTCTTCCCAGAGTGCTCGATACGTACGCACCTCGTCGGGACGCACACCTGCGCCTTCAACAGTGAGCACGTCGCGATCAGGCATGGTTTCAGCCCGGTTGGCAATGATTGCCGCCAGGTTGGTTTCCGGTCTAGTGCTCATCGCACTACGTCTCCTTATCTGTATTTATCGCTCGGTCGAATCACGAATGGTCGACCGAGTAATCCAGCTCACTGGCCGAGAATCGTGATACTCGCCACGGCTTCTTCCACGCCGCACAGTCCACCGCCGTTTTCGGCAATGGCGATACGCGCGCCTTCGACTTGTCGCGGTCCGGCTTCGCCACGCAGTTGCACGACGAGCTCGTAGATTTGACCCAGCCCCGTCGCACCGATCGGATGGCCCTTCGATTCAAGACCACCGGACGGGTTGATCGGAATGCGGCCACCAATCGCAGTTTCGCCACGCTCCGCGCATGCGCCGCCCATTCCCGGTTCGCACAGGCCAAGCACTTCTGATTGGATAACTTCACCGATCGCGGTCGCGTCGTGCACTTCCGCGACCGACACATCCTTCGGTCCGACACCCGCAATCTCGTAAGCGCGAGCGGCACCCTTTCGCACAAGGTGATGCTCCAGCGCGGTAGCCGGTCGATCGGTTCCAGTCTGGATCACTGAGGCGAGCACCTGAATGACGCGGGCGCGATTGACATTGAGCCGCTTGAGTCCCGCCTCATTGCAGACGATCGCCGCCGCAGCGCCATCGCTGACCGGCGAACACATCGGCAAAGTGAGCGGATAGGTGATGGGCGGCGCACTGAGAATTTCTTCAATCAGATACGGCTGCCGGTACTGTGCATTCGGGTTATGCACCGAATGCATGTGATTCTTGGCCGACACCGCCGCGAACTGGCGCTGCGTCGTGCCGTACTCACGCATATGCATACGGCCCATCGACGCATAGATGTCCATAAAAACGCTATAGGGCTTTGGCGAAATACTCCCTTCCGGCGGCACAATGCCCTCGCCCATCTGCAACAGCCTGCGCTTGCTGTTTTCCGTGTCATGCACGTCCCAGGCGCCATCGAATGCGCTGAACATGCGCGCCTTGTCGGTCGAAAACATCTTTTCGGCCCCCACCGCCAGAACGATATCGGCGGCCCCGGCCATCACATAGTTGACGGCGAGATGAAATGCCGAGCTCGCACTTGCGCAGGCGTTCTCGACGTTGATCACGGGAATACTTTCGATGCCCATCGCACGCAACGCCAGCTGGCCACGGATCATGTGCTGCCCCTCCATGTGCCCTTGCGTGGAATTGCCGAAGAACGCGCCGCCAAGCTGCTTGACGTCACAACCTGCATCGGCAAGTGCGTCAGTCACGGCAGCGTGCGTAAGTTGCTTCACGCTCGTGTCCAGATGTTTTCCGAACGGCGTCATCCCAACGCCTGCGATAAACACTTTGTTGCTCATCTATCGTTCCTCCATCGCCAAACGTCCGCAGTGCGCGCCACCAGGCCCGCACTGCGGTCAGGATCAGACGTTTTTCACTTCGTAGGACAGGTAGCCTTCTTCAGCCAGTGCGCTGACCAGGCTGCGTGCGCCAAAGGCGCGTGCCGGCGAGACGAAACCCGCCTCCTTGAGCTGGCCGCGCAGCACACGACGCGCGGCTTCCGCGCCCAGTACGCCCGTCTGGGCGTACGGCGAATTGCCACGCAGAATCACGCTCACGGAATTCGTATTGCCACGACCGTGGCACGACAGCGTGCAACGGTTGACGTCCGGGTTCTCGCGGGGTGGCTCGACCTGGGTCACTGCCTTGCCCAGTTCGTTGGTCACCGCCTCCTGCGCGGCTGCATCGAGCGAACGGTACTTTTCCTCGAACATCTTCAGCATGCCGACCACGGCATTGAACATGTCCTGATTGCGGAACGAAACTAACGTGGAACAGTTGGTCACGCGTGCATCGTCCTGATACCAGATCGGCTCACCGCCACCGCCCCACGGAAGGGCATTGAGAATCACATGCTCGCCCGGCACCTGGACCTGATACGGCGTTGCCCACGGCCATTGCTGCAGTTCGTTATTGCGCAGGAAATATTGCGGCTTCGTGCACATACGCAGGAACGATGCGGCGGACGCCACGCTCACTTGCGAATCGCCGAGATAGACGATGTCCAGGGTATCGATTCCCGGCGTCTCGAGTGCGATCTCGGCAGCGAGATTGCCTTCGGTCCACATATACGAGTTGCCGGTACACAGCGCCAGATTCTTGTCGGCAAAAGCCTTGCCGTATGAATTTTTCAGCAGTGCCATCCAGTCGGTTTCGCCGGTCGTGTCGAAGTAGTGACAGCCAGCCGACAGTGCCGCCTCAACAACCGGGCGACCAAGCTGCATGAACGGGCCAACGATATTGATGACCGCCTTGCGGCCGCGGAACAGTTCAGCGAGCGACTCCGCATCGTGACGAACGCCGACGCACTGATAGTCGTGACCGGCCAACTCCGGCACCTTGGCCATTTCCTCTTCCAGGCGCTGTTTGTTGCGGCCCGCCGCGATAAAGGGAATACCACGCTCCGCGAGCTTCCATGCCGTCAGCTTGCCCGTGTAACCACTCGCGCCATACAGCACGACTTCATACTTCGCTGCCATTTCATTGTCTCCTTCGATTTTTTTGGTGTGAGGCACGCATTACGTGCCCTGCGGTTTTAAAGCGTGTCGCCTACAGCAGATCCTGATCGACCAGCGCGTAGCCACCCTTGATGGCGAGAATTTCGTTGCAACCGTCCTCGACCAGCGAGGCACGCGCGTCGCGCCAGATTTTCTCGATCGGGTATTCGCGCGTCAGGCCGTTGCCGCCGAAAATCTGCAGTGCATCGCTCGCGACTTCGAGCGCGGTCTGGGTGGCCGTGACCTTCGCTGTCATGGCGGCGTGCAGCGATGGCACTGCCGCCGTGAAGTTGTAGTGCACGACGCGCTGCGTGAGCGCGCGAGCGGCTTCGACCTTGCGGAACATATGGAACAACCGGGCCGCAACCGACTGATGGCGGATGATCGGCAGACCGCCCTGCTTGCGCTCGTGGGCGTAGGCATGGGCAAGCTCGTAGGCTGCGCGTGCCGTACCGGTGAATACGGCGCCCATCACTGCGTTCGCGAACGCGTGAACCGCGTAGACGGCATCGAGATATTGATCGGGACCGGCAAGGATGTGCTCTTTCGACAGCGTCACATTCTCGAAGAAGATCTCGCCCTGATTCAATGCGCGCTGACCGACCTTGTCGAGCGGCTTGCCGCGCGTGATGCCCTTCGCGTCCATCGGCACGATGATCACGGCGCCACGCTTCGTATCCACGCCGGAACCGCTGTCTGCCGCGCAATACAAAATGCAGACGTCGGCTACAGTGCCGTTCGACACCCAGGCCGACTTCTGGCCGTTGATGATGACTTCGTCGCCGCGAATCGTCGCCACACAGTTCGGGCGGCCGTAGGTGCCTTGCGGGTTGAAGATTGCGCCGGACGGATCGAGCGCGTCGGAGCCGTGGTCCGGCTCCGTGATTGCCCAGCAACCCAGCTTTTCATCCGACGCAACCGAGCGGCAGAACGTATTGCCAAAAGATACGCTCAGCAGAGCGGCCAGCAGGCCGGCCCCCAAGGTAACCGCGAGACCGGCGTCACCCCAACCCAGCTCTTCGAACAGAATGCACATCGTCTTCGCGCGCTCAGCCGGTTCGAGTTCGAGCAGACTGTCGACGGTAAAGCCAAGTTCGAGGAACTTCTGACGCGCCGCCCAGTACGGCGAACCGGGTGCGATCACCTCCTCGGGCGTCATGCGATCCAGCTTGATGCCGACAGGACGCAGCACCTCCCGCGCATAGCGATGGACCGTCTGCTGAATCAACTGACGCGTTTCGGAAAACTCGGGCTCGGCACCAAGCGGCCCAAGCTTGAACATTGCGGATGTTGCCGTCATGTCTCCTCCTCTGAGGTGGTTGGCTTATGATTTGTGTGCAGCACCGGAGAAACGTGGGCAAGCGCATCACACTACTGGCCCGGCCCGACGGCGCTGCTTCGCTTTCAGGAGTCGATAGTGGCGTAGTACGATCGCGCGCAACATCTCCCTTTTGGGAGAGCGCGAAGAGAGAATGGAGATGGAGACAAGGGATAACCCGAGTGCTGAAAGCACCGCACAGGATACAAACGCAACATCCGCCGCGAGACCTCCGGTTTTGCTGGCGACAAAGGTTATTGCTCCGCGCATCCCCAAGGGCCTGATTGACCGTCCTCGTCTCGCCGATTTGGCCAACGAGGCAGCAGACAAGCGCCTGTCTGTCATCAAGGCGCCCGCTGGCTTTGGCAAGACTTCGCTTGCTCTCGCGTGGTTCAGTCGGTTAGCGGCAAGCGGAACGCTCCTCGCGTGGCTTTCGCTTGATGCGGAAGATGACGAGCCCGCGCGATTCCTGCATCACCTTTCACATTCATTACGATATGCCTGTGGGAACGTCGGTGCTTCAGCGATTGGACTGACGGCTGAAGCGTCGCTCGTTCCGGCGAATTCAGTGATGGCAACGCTGATCAATGAACTCGTCGACGTGGATGACGAAATCTGTCTGTTCATCGACGATTACCATCTGATCAGCCTGCCGACCATCCACGATGCAATGTCGTTCTTCATCGCCAATGCGCCGTCACACGTGCACCTGGTAATTTGCTCCAGGACCGAACCTCCACTGCATTTAGGCCGCCTGCGGGCTCATAACGAACTACTGGAGATCGATGCATCGATGTTGCGCTTCAACGTCGAGGAGACACGAGGCCTCGTTGAAAGCACTTGCCCGGCGAAGCTGCCGGCGGCTGACGTCAAGTCGCTATGCGAAAGCACGGAAGGTTGGGCAGCGGCATTGCGTATTTCCACATCGGCGTTGGCGCGCAATGCTCATCAACGCGCGTGGGAAGTTGTTCCCGCAACGGGTACTTCGAGACCGCTTGCAACCTACCTGGAAGAAATCCTTCACGGCCTGCCCGACGAGACGGTCGATTTTATGATGTGCACGGCGATACTGGACCGGTTGACAGCCCCACTTTGCGATGCCGTCACGGGGACTGCAAATGGTCACAGCATGCTGACGTCAATTGCATCGCGTCAGATGCTGCTTGAGCCTATCGACTCGGAAGGGTACTGGTTTCGTTATCACCATCTGATGGCCGAGTATTTGTGTCAGCGTCTGGCTGCGCAACCCCGCTTTGATGTGAAAGATCTGCACCGGCGTGCATGCCAATGGTATGCCGAACAAGCTCTCTGGACTGAGGCAGTCAAGCATGCCATCGCGGCCGGATTGACGAGCGAAGCCATTCGCCTGATGGAGCAATGCGCCATGGCGCTCGTCAAAAAGGGCGACCTGCTCACACTACTCGGTTGGCAACGTCAATTCCCGGCGGACCTCATGCGCGCGCAAGTCGTTGTGACGCTAGCGATTGCCTGGGGAATGGCACTGGCGATGCGTTTTGACGAAGCGCTGACGATGCTCAATGCCATCGAGCGCGACGTAATGGTCGATGGAAACGCGGACCGTGACGAGATTCATTGGAAATGCCTTGTGATTCGCTCGACCGTCATCGCATTGCAGGACGAACCCGAGCGGGCTCTCGCCATCGCGCAGGGATGCCTGAATCGTCCATCAACCGATAGCTGGACGTCAAACGTCGCGTCCAACGTGGTTCGTTTCGGCCAGTGGAAGATGGGTAATCTCGACGCGTTGTACTCGACTCCGTGGATTCCGTATTCCGTCGAAGAAGATCAGCGCAACGTCTTCTCCTCCGTCTACAGGCTATGCATCCTGGGCTTTGCCGAGATGGAGCAGTTGCACTTTGGGCTTGCCGAGCGCCACCTCAACGAGTCAGCACGACTCGCAGCGCGTCACGCCGGTCCGCGGTCCATCCTGAATGCACTGTATGCGCCGATGCTCGCAAAGATTCATTACGAGCAAAGCCGACTAGACGAGGCCGAAGCGTTGCTGGTCGATCTCATGCCCGTCATCGATCTGGCAGTCTTTCTCGATAGCGCGCTCACCGCCTACATCACGCAGGTGCGGATCGCGCGCACACGCTCGGATACATTGCATGCCTACGCGTTGCTGGATCAAGCCGAGGCATTGGGCCACAACCGGCGCTGGAACCGCTTGATTGCAGCGACGCTTCTTGAACGCACGCGTTTGCTGTTATCCGAAGGACGATTAGCCGAAGCGTCGGCTTGCGCCACGCGACTCGAGCAACTCGCGTTCGCCTGTGCGAGCACGATTTCCCGGCAATGCCTCAGGGAGATACAAGACTACCGAACGCTTGGTGCCGCATATGTTTCACTGTCCCGACGCGATGCACAGTCTGCGGTTGAATCACTCCAGGCCACCTTGCGCGATTCGCCGACCCGCCGCAGCGATTTCATTTCGTTAAATTTAAAAGCCGTGCTGGCCTTGGCGTTGCTGGCGACGCGCCAACGTGCCCGTGCCGTCAGGACGTTCCACGATGTCGTGCGAGTCGCGGCGCCGGCCGGGATCTACCGCACCATACTCGATCAAGGATCGGAGATCGGCGAACTGCTTCAGGCAACGCGAGAGGACATACGAGGCACAGAAGAATCTGGCGGGACTGCAACGTACCTGGACAGCCTTATCATCGGCTGGCGAGAGATCTATCGCTCGGAGGATAAACCACGACGCGATGCGGAGACGCTCAGTGCACGCGAACAAGCCATTGTGAAATTAATCGCGCAAGGACAGTCCAATAAGGAAATCGCACGTACGCTGGGCATTGCGCCCGGAACCGTCAAGACGCACGTCAAGAGCATCTTCACTAAACTGTCCGTCGACAAGCGTGCTCATGCTGTTTTTCGTGCGCAGGAACTCGGTATAGTGCGACATTGACGCATGAACCCGACTCGGGAATTTCTCTGACACGCCATTGGAACGAGCGACGGCATTCCAGCGCTGAATGCAGGATGATCAGCGCCCCCTGTGCTTGTCGAATCGTTGCAGGACTCAACCAACTGTCCGGAGCGCAACGGCGGCAAGACCGAATGGCACGCCATCGGCTTAAAAATTGATCGCGGTTTCCCGGCGCTATTTCCAAACGGTTTTTGACTAGAACGCCTCGGGCAGGCGCTCGTACCGCAGGCGCGCGCGCAGGAAGATGAACGGGAATGCGTGCAGGCGCACTTCTCTCTGGACCAGCGAACGGACCGCCTGTGTCAATGGGCGTGTGTCGCCCCGCTGCGCGACGGCCTGCGCGAACCGGACAATTTCGTATCGCTGTATCTGCCTGCGGGGTTCGGCTCGCAGCAATTCAAGCGTGCGCGTAACACCGTTTTTGGGCGGTGAGCCGCTGGCGAGGCACAGCATGTGGATAGCGTCATAGAGATCCGCATTGAGCCCCACCATCTCTGCCCGGGGATTGCGCGACGTACGTCCAGCCGGACGCGCGCGCACGAGCGGATCGAAGATGGGTAGCGGCGGCGTGCCGAAATGCTGTAGTATTTTCTCCGCGTAACGACGCTCTGCGATGAAAGTCACCGCGGTACCGCCTTCTCGCGGCAGTGCTTCAAGATAGTAGTAGCTTGCCCCATCACACACCGGGCCACACGGCATGACCTGTCCGGGCAGGCTCCTACAATGAACCAGCGGTTCAACGTAGTGTGTCTCCCAGACGCTACGTACGTAGGGCTGGTCGTGTAACCGTCTCACTATCGGATACTCCAGTTTTCGCCTTGCATGTCCGGCATTCGAATGCCGCTATTTTTTAGTACAACTTTATGTCTCCCGTCTGTCTGCAGTTCTTCGAAAATCATCGCTATCGCGTGAGTCTTTATGTGATGTACAACTTACTTATAAATCACCTTTCGAGGTGTAATTCTATAGCGGTATAAAATCATATATTCGATAAATATGTTAATCGCGATCATGATTCGCAAATTCATTCGCGAAGTCACATTTAACCGGAACTTCGCTTCCTCAATGTAAATACGTTTACTGAAGATTTCTTAAGTTTACATGCGATACCGATACGGAATTCCCTGGGTGCCGGCAAGAAGCGCCGATGAGTTTGATACCGGGGGAAATCCCGCCCATGCCGGTAACACTGAAGATCGGAGTCGAGCAGGCAGATAACGCTACACCGATCGTCGCCTTTGGCCTGACGCTCGATGGCGCGGAACGCATCCGGCAGGTTCTCTCATTGAGGGCACCACTCATCACGACTAGACAACTTGAATTCGCGCTGCCGATTCCTCACTTCCCACCGCACTTCTCTTCGCGCGATGATACGACCCGTATTGGCGTTTCACGAGCCGCCGTCAGCGAAAACCCTACTTATCCGATCGCGATTGTTTGGCTATCTTGTCTATACAACTAAACAGCCGGACGGCCGTTCGTTGGATATGTCGCCGCCCTTCTCGGCGGCGCCGAAAACATTATGGGAACCCCACGTCAATGAAGAAGTTTGCACTGTGCATCGCGATCCTTGCGGTCGCAACCTCCGCTTTCGCGAAGGACTGGTCCACCGTCCGGTTTGGCGTGGATGCGAGCTATCCCCCGTTTGAATCGAAAAGCGCGGACGGCAAACTGGTCGGCTTCGACATCGACCTGGGCAATGAGATTTGCAAACGTCTGAACGCGAAATGCGTCTGGGTCGAGAACGAATTCGACGGCATGATTCCCGCGCTGAAGGCGCGGAAGTTCGACGGCGTGCTGTCGTCGATGTCGATGACGCCGCAACGAAAGGAACAGATCGCGTTCTCGGAGCGGTTGTTCCGCACCCCGACTCGCCTCGTCGCGAAGAAGGGCTCGAACGTCCAGCCAACGGTGGATTCGCTGAAAGGCAAGTCGGTCGGCGTCGAGCAGGGTTCGATCCAGGAAACCTATGCAAAGGCTAACTGGGCATCGAAGGGCGTGAACGTCGTGCCTTACCAGAATCAGGACCAGGTCTACGCGGACCTGATTTCGGGCCGTCTGGATGCTGCGCTGCAAGACGCCGTGCAGGTCAACCTTGGCTTCCTGAATACGCCGCGCGGTGCGGGCTTCGCGTTTACCGGCGGCGAGCCGAACGATCTGAAGATGCTCGGCAACGGCGCGGCCATCGGTCTGCGCAAGGACGATACCGATCTGAAGGCGAAGCTCGATCAGGCGATCGGCGACATCATCAAGGACGGCACCTACAAGAAGATCGAAGCGCGGTATTTCACGTTTGACGTGTACGGCTCGTGACGTGCAACGGCGCGTGAAATACACCGCGCCTTGTGCTGCCCGACTCGCAGGCAGAACGGCTCCACCCTGGGTGGAGCCGCTTCCGCTTCCGCATCCGCTTTCGGGCGCGCGAGTCGCATGCAATCGAATAAGCCCGATCTGGCGCGCCCCATTTGTGCGCCCTGTCCTACCTGCCACTGCGTGAACCGCACTGACTTATCCGGCGCGCCCGTACGATGCCCGGCGCACTCACTCCATCATGCAAACGAAAACCCATCCGTTGATTTCCCCGGCGCTCGGCACCGAGCGGCATCTCACCAGCTTCCACTACGGTCCGGGCGGCGGGCAAAAGATTTATATCCAGTCGTCGCTGCACGCTGACGAACTGCCGGGCATGCTGGTCGCCTGGGAACTGCGCAAGCGTCTCGCCGCGCTCGAAACCGCAGGGAAACTGCGCGGCGAAATCGTCGTCGTGCCCGTCTCCAATCCGATCGGCCTCAACCAGCGGTTGCTCGGGCAGATGCTCGGCCGCTTCGAATCCGGCACCGCATCCAATTTCAACCGCGGCTTCCATGATCTGGCCGAACTCGTGATGCCGCGCATCGAGCCTCGCCTGACCGGCGACGCGCAACAGAACCTGCGTGCCGTACGCGCCGCGATGCACGAGGCACTCGCCGAGCAAACGCCGACCACCGAACTCGAATCGCAGCGCCTCGCGCTGCAACGCCTGTCATGCGACGCCGACGTCGTACTCGACCTGCACTGCGACTTCGAAGCCGCGCTGCATCTCTACACGAACCCCGAATTGTGGCCGGAGGTCGAGCCGCTCGCACGCTATCTCGACGCGAAAGCCTCGCTATTCGCGCTCAATTCGAACGGCAGTCCGTTCGACGAGATTCACAGCTTTTGCTGGTCCGATTTACGTGCGCGCTTTGGTGAGCGCTATCCGATCCCGAACGGCTCGATCTCGGTGACGATCGAGCTGCGAGGCCAGGCGGATGTGACTTACGCATTCGCCGAGCGCGACGCGAACGCAATCGTCGAATACCTGACCTGGCGCGGCGTCATCGACAGCACGCCCGCGCCGCTGCCAGCGCTCGAATTCGGGCCCACGCCGTTCGCGGGCACCGAGCCGCTTCAGGCGCCGATTTCCGGTGTGCTCGTGTTCCGTGCACAGGTCGGCGTTTGCGTCGAATCCGGCGAGCCAATCGCCGACATCGTCGATCCGCTGACCGATCGCGTCGTCACAATCCACAGTTCCGTCGCCGGCGTGCTGTTCGCTCGACAGCGCACGCGCTTCGCCACCGCAGGAATGGTGGTGGCGTGGGTTGCCGGGACCGAGCCTCTCCGGGACGGCTCGCTGCTGCCGAATTGAGTGGGCGAGCGCGGTTTCGGGGCCGCTGCCGTTGGCGTACCGCGCGGCTTAATCGAGGCCAGGCGTTGAAGACGATTCAACACCTGGCCGGTAAAGGCGAGACGTGTGCGCACTCCACGCACGCGCGGTATGGCAGTCGTTGTGGATTCGGGTGCGGACGATTGGATGCGTAGAACCCACGGCGTCGCAAACTTGCCGCTGATTCAACAAGCGCGGCTACGGTCGTTGCGCACACATTGATCGACACCCAGCGTTCGTGCTGGCTGACCAGCGCTGGCAATTTCAGGCGCGACTATCCAGCAATTGGTTTTCGCCATGCACGAAGTGGCGATTGGCGTCTCAAGTTGCGACGCGATCTCGCGCGCGGCACGAAGCGTGGCGCAACGTGGCGCGGCCCTTCCTTCGTCAGAAAGGGCCGCTTGCGCACACCGGTCGCCACGGGTTCGATCCGGTAGACAATGCGTCCCAACCAAGCAACGCACGCCGGATATGACTCGGGATAAGGGCCAATAAAGCCCTGTGTCAATTACTGCTCGGACTCGAATGCAAGCGGGCTGTGCGCCGCAATCGCGCCGCCCTGCACGAGCCGCGTGACCGCCGCGATATCCGGCGCGAAATAGCGGTCGAGATCGTAATGCGGCACCTCGCTGCGCACGGACTCCATCACGCGCGCGAGCGCCGGGCTCGTCCGGTGCGGCGCGCGCAGATCCACGCCCTGCGCCGCCGCGAGCAGCTCAATGGCGAGAATGTTGGCCGTGTTGTCGGCGATGTCGGCCAGCTTGCGCGCGGCGAACGTCGCCATCGATACATGGTCTTCCTGGTTCGCCGAGGTCGGCAGCGAATCGACCGAGGCCGGGTGCGCCAGCGTCTTGTTCTCCGAGGCGAGCGCCGCCGCCGTCACGTGCGCAATCATGAAGCCCGAGTTCACGCCGCCGTCCTTCACGAGGAAAGGCGGCAGGCCCGAGAGCGTCGCGTCGATCAGCAGCGCAATGCGGCGCTCGGCCAGCGCGCCGATTTCGGCGGCGGCGAGCGCGAGATTGTCGGCCGCGAACGCCACCGGCTCCGCATGGAAATTGCCGCCCGA
>NZ_JBHSMP010000023.1:0-38736 GCF_042655705.1 Paraburkholderia denitrificans
TGCCGATGCCGTAGACCTGCGGATCCGCGTTCTCGCCGAGCTTGAGCTTCTCGGTGAGCTGCCGGGCCAGATGCCCGCGCGCGCCCTCGCAAAAGAGCGTGTACTTCGCGTGCAGCTCCATGCCGAGCTGGAAGCTCCCGGTCGGCTCGCCATCCTTGCCGATGCCCATGTTGCCGGTGGCGACGCCCTTCACCGAGCCGTCGTCGCCGTAAAGAATTTCGGCAGCCGGAAAGCCCGGGAAGATTTCCACGCCGAGCGCCTCGGCCATTGTCCCAAGCCAGCGCGTGACGTTCGCGAGGCTGATGACATAGTTGCCGTGGTTCTTGAAGTTGTCCGGCAATGCCCAGTTGGGCACCGCTTTCGCGCCGGTTTCCGAGAGAAACAGGAAGCGGTCTTCCGTGACCTCGACGGTCACCGGCGCGCCCTGATCCTTCCAGTCGGGGATCAGTTCGGTGAGCGCGCGCGGGTCCATGACCGCGCCCGAGAGGATATGCGCCCCGATTTCCGAGCCTTTTTCCAGGACGCACACGCCGATCTCGACGCCTTTTTCCTGCGCCAGTTGCTTCAGGCGGATCGCCGCAGACAGGCCAGCCGGACCGCCGCCTACGATCACCACGTCGTATTCCATCGACTCGCGTGGGCCGTATTGCTCCAAAAGACTTGCAGGGGTCATCAAAGCTCCTCTTGCCATTAGAATGCTTTTTTCGGGTTCGTATTGTCGGGTAACGTTCCCCGGGCTGCAACCGGACAAATCATTTTTGGCACGATCGTTCTATTCTATGCCAGAATCGTCGTTCATCTATTGACGTGGGTTCTGGTGTTACTTCTTATTTGAACAGGGACCACAAATGGGCCGCTCGATCAATCTGGAAGGTAAGGTCGCGATGATCACCGGGGCGTCGAGCGGGCTTGGCAAGCGCTTTGCCCGCGTGCTCTCGCAGGCTGGCGCGAAGGTCGTGCTGGCGAGCCGGCGCGTCGAGCGGCTCAAGGAGCTGCGCGCCGAGATCGAGGCCGAAGGCGGGGCTGCGCACGTCGTTTCGCTCGACGTGACGGACTACCAGAGCATCCGCTCGGCGGTGGCGCATGCCGAAACCGAGGCGGGCACCATCGACATCCTGGTCAACAATTCCGGCGTCTCGACCACGCAGAAGCTGGCGGACGTGACGCCCGCCGATTTCGAATACGTGTTCGACACGAACACCCGCGGCGCCTTTTTCGTCGCGCAGGAGGTCGCGCGGCGCATGATCATGCGCGGCAACGGCGGCGGCCCGAAGCCGGCGTACCGCATCATCAACATCGCTTCGGTAGCCGGGCTGCGCGTGCTGCCGCAGATCGGCCTGTACGCGATCAGCAAGGCCGCTGTCGTGCACATGACGAAGGCGATGGCCCTCGAATGGGGCCGCTACGGGATCAACGTGAACGCGATCTGCCCGGGCTATATCGACACCGAAATCAACCACCACCACTGGGCGACCGAGCAGGGCCAGAAGCTCATCTCGATGCTGCCGCGTCATCGCGTCGGCACACCCGAAGACCTCGACGGCCTGCTGCTGTTGCTGGCCGCCGACGAGTCCTCCTTCATGAACGGCGCGATCATCACGGCCGACGACGGCTTCGGGCTCGCCTGAGCGGCGGGCCAGGGCCGCCGCGCGGCGCCTCGTATCAACGCAAAAAGAAGTGCAATGACTGATTACCACCCCGTTTTTGAAATGACCATGCCGATCCGCTGGGGCGACATGGATGCCTTCGGCCACGTGAACAACACGGTCTATTTCCGCTACATGGAGCAGGTGCGGATTTCCTGGTTCGAGCAGTTGGGCGTGGCGGGCAGCAATGCGCAAGGACAGGGGCCGGTGATCGTCAACGCCTCGATGGAATTTCTGCGGCAACTGCACTATCCGGGCGATGTTCTGTGCACGATGACCGTTGGCCAACCGGGCCGCAGCAGCTTCGATACCGGGTTCGAACTGCACCGCGCCGACGACCCTGAAACGGTCTACGCGCGCGGCAACGCCCGTTGCGTGTGGATCGACTACGCGGCGGGCAGGTCCGTGCCGATTCCCGATACGCTTCGTGCGACGATCGAGCATGCTCCGCTCGTCAAGGCGAGCCGGCCCGGCTGAGCGGGCCGCGGCGCGCTTTGCGCTGCGGTTGCGGTTACCCCTGCTGTTGCCGCTCCGGGCCGCGTCCGCGTTATTGCCCGAGCAGCCGCTGCAGCAGTTCGGTTGCGTTGCCGGTGTCGTACTTGCGCATCAGCCGCGCGCGGTAGACGTCCACGGTGCGCGAGCTGATGTCGAGAATCCGGCCGATCTGCTTGCTGGTCTTGCCGGTGACCAGTTGCGCGGCGATTTCGCGCTCGCGCGGCGTCAGTTCGACAGCGACGCGCCGCGTCGCGCTCAGATCCTCGAAAGTCCAGACGCCCGCTGCATGAGGCGCCGCCCGATCGAGCGAGCGGCCGGTCACGTGACACCAGAAGAGTTCGCCGCTGGCACGTTTCATAATGCGATCGTCGGCGTAGCTGCCGAGCGCGCTCATGATCGGTGGAATGCGCGTGCCGATGCGCTCGAATTCGTCCTCCGATGGATACAGCACCTGAAAGGACTGGCCGATCAGCGCCTCGCGCGTGCAGCGGAAAATGGCGGCGACCTGGTCGTTGCAGTCTTCGATGATGCGTTCGCGCGATAGCACGAGGCCAATCGGCGCCAGGTGAAAGGCGGTCTGATAGTCGAGTGCGGAGCGGGCGGGCGTGTCGTGCATGGCGGAGATGCGGGTATTGCTTTATGTAGTTTTGCGTATTGTGCCGCAACATGCCGCCAGCGTACGCTTTGCACCCACCGGAAGGCAGATTGGCCGAACGGCCGGGGCGGCATGCCCGACTGCATCGGCACGCGTGCATGGCTAGAATGAAGCCTTCCCGGGACGGTCTCGACGTCCCCGCGCAAGGCCGGAACGAACCGGTATCCGGATTTCCATTCGAGGAAAGGACACACTGATGAACAAGGTCTACCCAGGCGCGGCTGCCGCGCTCGAAGGCATCGTCAAGGACGGCCAGACATTCGCGGTCGGCGGTTTCGGGTTGTGCGGCATTCCCGAGGCGCTGATCGGTGCGCTGCGCGACACCGGCGTGAAGGGCATTACCTGCATCAGCAACAATGCGGGCGTGGACGGCTTCGGTCTGGGCCTGCTGCTGGAGACGCGCCAGATCAAGAAAATGATCTCGTCGTACGTGGGCGAGAACAAGGAGTTCGAGCGCCAGTATCTCGCGGGTGAGCTTGAGCTTGAATTCACGCCGCAGGGCACGCTGGCCGAGAAGCTGCGCGCGGGTGGCGCGGGCATTCCGGCGTTCTTTACGAACACGGGCTATGGCACGCTGATTGCCGAGGGCAAGGAAACGCGCCAGTTCGGCGACCGGCACTACGTGCTCGAGCACTCGCTGACGGCCGACGTGGCGCTCGTGAAGGCGTGGAAGGCCGACAAGTCGGGCAACCTCGTTTACCGCCGTACGGCGCGCAACTTCAATCCGATGTGTGCGATGGCGGGCAAGATCACGGTCGTGGAGGTCGAAGAGATCGTCGAGAACGGCGAACTCGATCCGGATGCGATCCATACGCCGGGTATCTTCGTGCAGCGCATCGTGCTCAATGCGCACCCGGAAAAGCGTATAGAACAACGCACCGTGCGCGCCGCGGCACGCGCCTAAGGGAGACCGATCATGGCATGGAATCGTGACGAAATGGCCGCACGCGCGGCGCAGGAACTGCAGGACGGCTTCTACGTGAACCTCGGCATCGGCTTGCCGACGCTCGTGGCCAATCATGTGCCCGAAGGCATGGAAGTCTGGCTGCAGTCGGAAAACGGCCTGCTCGGCATCGGTCCGTTCCCGACCGACGACGAGGTCGACGCGGACATGATCAACGCCGGCAAGCAGACCGTGACAACGCTGCCGGGCTCGTCGATCTTCTCGTCGGCCGACTCGTTTGCGATGATTCGCGGCGGGCACATCAATCTTGCGATCCTCGGCGCGATGCAGGTGAGCGCAAAGGGCGACCTCGCGAACTGGATGATCCCGGGCAAGATGATCAAGGGCATGGGCGGCGCGATGGACCTCGTAGCGGGCGTCAAGCGCGTGGTCGTGCTCATGGAGCACGTCGCGAAGGGCGATCAGCACAAGATTCTCGAAAGCTGCACGCTGCCGCTGACGGGTGTGGGCGTCGTGAACGTCATCATCACCGATCTCGGCGTGATCGAGGTGACCGACGCGGGCCTCGTGGTGACCGAGCTGGCGCCGGGTGTGACCGCCGAGGAAATCAAGGCGAAGACGGGCGCGCCGCTCGACATGAGCGCCATGAGCTGATAGCGGTAGCTGCGGTATATACGCGGACGGCTCGAACAAGATCGGGGCGGGCGGGACTTCGGTCTCGCCCGTTTCGTTTTTGGACGTGTCCATTCTCGCGCCTCGGAGCGCGCGTGAAACGTCGGCCGAACGGCATAGGCCGGTTGGCCAGGTCGCGTGCGTGCGCCGCCTTGCCGCGCGGGGCAACCGGGTGCCGGCAGGCTCCGGCAAGACCCTGCCGGCACCCGGCGTGTGGCTCTCGTGCGGCGCAAAGCCGTTTACAATCGGCCCACAGCCTTCAACGAGGAGTCATTGATGAGCCAGGCGTCCGCTTTGCCGCGACAACACCATGTTCAGTGTCTGAGCCCCTCGGGCCTGCATCGCATCGCGTACACGGAGTGGGGTGACGCAGCCAATCCGCGCGTGCTCGTATGCGTGCACGGACTCACGCGGTCGAGCCGTGACTTCGACCGGCTCGCCGCCGCGTTGTCGGATACGTACCGGGTCGTTTGCCCCGATGTGGTGGGGCGCGGGTTGTCGTCGTGGCTCGTCGATCCGCGCGGCTACGGCGTCGCGCAGTACGTGGCCGATATGGTCACGCTGATCGCGCGCACGGGCGTCGAGAGTGTGGACTGGTTCGGCACGTCGATGGGCGGCTTGATCGGCATGGCGCTCGCGGGCTTGCCCGACGCGCCGATTGGCCGCATGGTGCTGAACGACGTGGGGCCGCATATCGAGCCTGCGGCGCTTGCGCGCATCGGCGACTACGTCGGGCGCGACGAGCGATTTCCTTCGCTGCAGGCGGGCATCGATCGCGCGGCGCAACTCGCTGCCTCGTTCGGACCGCTCACGGCGGACGACTGGCGCGAGATCAACACGCCGCTGCTGCATGAAGCGGATGGCGAGTGGCGCATGCGCTACGACCCGCGCATCGGCGAGCCGTTCAAGAGCATTACGCCCGAACTGAGCGCACAGGGCGAGCAGTTCATGTGGCGTTCCCTGGCGGCATTCAAGGGGCCGGTGCTCGTTGTGCGTGGCGAACACTCGGACCTGCTGTCGCGTGAGACGGTGGCGAAAATGGTCGCAGCCGGACATGACGTGTCGAGCGTCGAAATCCCGGGCGTGGGCCATGCACCGGCATTTTTGGACGCCGGGCAGATCACAGTGGCACAGCGCTTCCTCTGCGCGTCGCACGCCGAGGCGTCATAATGTGAAATTGGCCGAAACGGCCTCAGAGTCACCTGCAGTCAACCTCTACAGGATTATTTATGGCAGTCATTCGTCACCACGTCGGTCCGCGTCTTTCGGAAATGGCCGTTCACAATGGCACGGTCTATCTCGCCGGCCAGATCGCGGAAGACTCGAAGCAGGACATCACCGGTCAGACGCGAGAAGTCCTCGGCCATATCGACCGCCTGCTTGCCGAAGCGAACAGCGACAAATCGCTGCTGCTTTCCGTGCAGATCTATATCGCGGACATGAAGGATTTTCCCGGCATGAATGCCGTGTGGGATACGTGGGTCGAGCAGGGCGCAACGCCGCCGCGCGCGACCGTCGAGGCGAAGCTCGCAAATCCGGAATGTCTCGTCGAAATCGTCGTGGTGGCGGCGCAGCGCAACTGAGCATCCGCGCCGCCCTCTACAGTTGTTCGTTCTTTCCTGTTGCATCCCGTCCGGCGTGCCGGCGGGCACCGTCTCATGAGTAGCGATAGCCTTCCATCCGAGCATGCCGTTGCGGCTGTGCTGCCGTCCATCGACGACGCGCTTGCGTTCGTGCGCGAACACGCGGGCGACGCGCGCCTGTCGACGGGCGAGCTGTTGATCGAGCACGCGCAGGGCACGGTAACGCTCGTAGGCGCGCTGAACCTCGACCCGCCAGCGGTGCTTGCTGCGGCACTCTTCAATATCGCGCCGCATCTGGACGACCCCGAAACGATGCTCGAAGCGCGCTTCGGACCGGAAGTGACGAAGCTCGTCTTCGACGTGCGCAAGCTGCTGCGTCTCGGCACCGTGAGCTTGCGCGCGGCACAGGTCGCTGCGACCGGCGCCGGGCACGACACGCAGTCCGAGCGCCGCGCGCAGGTCGAATCGCTGCGCAAGATGCTGCTCGCGTTCGCGCAGGATATTCGCGTTGTGCTGATCCGGCTCGCGTCGCGGGTGCAGTCGCTGCGCTACTACGCGGCGGCCAAGATCACGCCCGCGCCGGCAGTATCGAGCGAGACGCTCGAAATCTACGCGCCGCTCGCAAACCGGCTCGGTATCTGGCAACTCAAGTGGGAACTCGAAGACCTCGCGTTTCGCTTCGAGGAGCCTGCCACCTACAAGCGCATCGCGAAGCTGCTCGACGAAAAGCGCGTCGAGCGCGAGTCCTATGTCTCCGAAGCGATTGCGCGGTTAAAGCGCGAAATCGCGGCGGCGCAGATCCATGCCGAGGTGAGCGGACGGCCCAAGCATATCTACAGCATCTGGAAGAAGATGCGGGGCAAGGACCTCGATTTCGCGGAGCTTTACGATGTGCGCGCATTCCGCGTCATCGTGCCGGATATCAAGGATTGCTACACGGTGCTCGGCATCGTGCACAACCTCTGGCAACCGGTGCCGAAGGAATTCGACGACTACATTTCGCGCCCCAAGCCCAACGGTTACCGCTCGCTGCATACGGTCGTGATCGGCGACGACGGACGCGCGTTCGAAGTGCAGATCCGTACGCAGGAGATGCACCGGTTCGCCGAGTACGGCGTGGCCGCGCACTGGCGCTACAAGGAAGCCGGTGCGCGCGGCTACGGCGGGCAGTTCAGCGCCAGCGGAAGCTATGACGAGAAGATCGCGTGGCTGCGCCAGTTGCTCGCATGGAAGGACGATGTGGCGGACGGTCGTCAGCCCTGGGAGCAACTGCGCCAGACCACGCTCGACGACGACCATATCTACGTCTTGACGCCGCAGGCGCGCGTGATCGCGCTGCCGCTCGGCGCGACGCCCCTCGATTTCGCGTACCACCTGCACAGCGAGCTTGGCCATCGCTGCCGCGGCGCGCGCGTGGACGGTGCGATGGTGCCGCTCAACACGGCGCTGCGTAATGGGCAGACCGTCGAGGTCGTCACGGTGAAGGAGGGTGGCCCGTCGCGCGACTGGCTCAATCTGCAGCTTGGCTATCTGCAGAGCACGCGCGCACGGCAAAAAGTGCGTGCGTGGTTCAACGCCATCGATGCGCAGGAGAACATCGCAAACGGCCGGGCGATGGTCGAAAAGACCCTGCAGCGCGAGGGCCGCACATCGGTCAGTCTCGATCAGCTTGCGATGCGGCTCGGCTTCAAGACGCCCGACGAACTGTTCGCTGTGGTCGGCAAGGAAGAGTTCAGTCTGCGCACTGTCGAGCAGGCGTTGCACGATGCACCCGCCGCCGAGCCGCAAGTGGAAACGCCCGAGCAGCTCACGAAGCGCGCGAGTGGAACGAACGTGGCGCATGGGGCGTCGTCGGGCGTGCTCGTGGTTGGCGTCGACGCGCTTCTCACGCAGCTTGCGCGCTGCTGCCGCCCGGCGCCGCCCGATGACATCTGCGGGTTCGTCACGCGCGGCAAGGGCATGTCGATTCATCGCAGCGATTGCCCGACGTTCCTGCGCATGGCGCACCGCTCGCCAGAGCGCGTGCTGCAGACCACATGGTCCGCAGACGTGATGGGCGGACGCGGCAAGTCGGTCTATCCGGTGGATATCTCGATCGAGGCCAGCGACCGCCAGGGACTGCTGCGCGACATTTCGGAAGTGTTCGCACGCGAAAAAATGAACGTGATCGGCGTGAAAACGCAGTCGCGGCGCAATGCGGCGTACATGATGTTTACGGTCGAGGTGTCGAACTCCGCACAGATCCTGCGGGCCTGCTTGCTGCTCGGCGAGGTGAGCGGCGTAGTGAGCGCGGCGCGCAAGGGGTGACGAGCGGTAACAAGCGGTGATCGGAGGCGCGCTCACTCAGCGTTGTTCCCGCGTCGCAAAAACCGCTTGCCAAGTCTGCACGCACTTCTTATAATTTCACTTCTTTAGGCTCGTAGCTCAGCTGGTTAGAGCACCACCTTGACATGGTGGGGGTCGTTGGTTCGAGTCCAATCGAGCCTACCAACGAAATCGGAGCAGCGGCATTGCCGAGGCTTCAAGTGCAGTAAAAGCTGCAGTGGAAACACTCAGCGCCACAAGCCGAATACGGCAAGGCGAATACGGTTATGACACCGCGAACGTTCACCGAAACTACTTCGGAGCGACGCTAGTCGAGGACCTCTTTCGCCCTGCTGTCTGGATTGAAAAAGTGAATGCGGCCCCTCGAAAGCGGGGCCGCATTTTTTTTGGCCGCGAGATCGTGTGCGGGTCTCTGCGGGCCTCTTTTACGGCGTGCGACTGGCTCAACTCGGGCCGTCCCATTTTGGAGAATGCAATGGTTGCGATACGTCTGCCCGACGGTTCAGTTCGACAGTACGATCATCCCGTGACGGTCGCCGAAGTGGCGGCCTCGATTGGCCCGGGTCTCGCCAAGGCGGCGCTCGGCGGCAAGCTCGACGGCGAACTGGTCGATACGTCAACGCTGATCGATCGTGACGCATCGCTTGCCATCGTCACCGACAAGGACGCAGACGGCCTCGACATCATCCGTCACTCGACGGCGCACCTGCTCGCCTACGCGGTCAAGGATCTGTACCCGGAAGCGCAGGTCACGATCGGACCGGTCATCGACAGCGGCTTTTACTACGACTTCGCCTACAACCGTCCCTTCACGCCCGAAGATCTCGACAAGATCGAAAAGCGCATGCAGGAAATCGCGAAGAAGGACGAGCCGGTGTCGCGCCGCGTCGTCTCGCGCGGCGAAGCGGTCGATTACTTCTTGAGCATCGGCGAGAAGTACAAGGCCGAGATCATCGACTCGATTCCGGGCGCCGAAGACATCAAGCTGTACTCGCACGGCGGTTTCACAGACCTTTGCCGCGGCCCGCACGTGCCGTCCACGGGCAAGCTGAAGGTCTTCAAGCTCATGAAGGTTGCGGGCGCCTACTGGCGCGGCGACTCGAAGAACGAGCAGCTGCAGCGCATTTACGGCACGGCCTGGGCGAAGAAGGAAGAGCAGGATGCCTACCTGCACATGCTCGAAGAGGCCGAGAAGCGCGACCATCGCAAGCTCGGCAAGCAGCTCGACCTGTTCCACATGCAGGACGAGTCGCCGGGCATGGTGTTCTGGCATCCGCGCGGCTGGACGCTCTGGCAGCAGGTCGAGCAGTACATGCGCGGCCGCCTGCGCGTTGCCGGCTACGACGAGATCAAGACGCCGATGATCATGGACCGCTCGCTGTGGGAAGCGTCGGGCCACTGGCAGAACTATCGTGAAAACATGTTCACGACGGAATCGGAAAAGCGCGACTACGCGATCAAGCCGATGAACTGCCCGGGCCACGTCCAGGTGTTCAATCACGGCTTGCGCTCGTACCGCGATCTGCCGCTGCGCTACGCCGAATTCGGCTCGTGCCACCGCAACGAGGCATCGGGCGCGCTGCACGGCTTGATGCGCGTGCGCGGCTTCGTCCAGGACGACGCGCACATCTTCTGTACGGAAGATCAGATCATCAGCGAATCCATCGCCTTCAACACGCTCGCGATGAGCATCTACAAGGATTTCGGGTTCGATCATATCGACATCAAGCTGTCGCTGCGCCCGGATTCGCGTGCGGGGTCGGATGAAACGTGGGACCGTGCCGAGCAGGGGCTGCGCGACGCACTGACGGCCTGCGGCCTGAAGTGGGAAGAGCTGGCGGGCGAGGGTGCGTTCTACGGTCCGAAGGTCGAGTACCACATCAAGGACGCGCTTGGCCGGTCGTGGCAATGCGGCACGTTGCAGCTCGACATGGTGCTGCCGGAGCGCCTTGGCGCCGAGTACGTGGCGGAGGACAACAGCCGCCGCCGACCGATCATGCTGCACCGGGCGATCCTCGGCTCGATGGAGCGTTTTCTCGGCATTCTGATCGAGCACCATGCTGGTGCAATGCCGTCGTGGCTTGCACCAGTTCAGGTTGTGGTGATGAATATCGCGGGAAATCAGGCGGATTATGCCGCCAATCTGACTCAATCGTTGCAAAAACAAGGGGTTAGAGTGCAGGCTGATTTGCGCAACGAGAAAATTAGCTATAAAATACGCGAGCACACGCTTGAGAAGGTCCCGTACCTGCTTGTCGTCGGCGACAAGGAGCGTGAAGCACAGACGGTAGCCGTGCGTGCCCGTGGCGGTGTCGATCTGGGTGTCATGCCCGTCGATGCCTTCGCCGAGCGCCTGCGCGAGGACGTGCAGACGTTCCGGTGAGCCACTCCGGCAGCGCGGCTCGTTTTTTTAATTTTTAGAGGAAACGTAACATCGCTACTGATAAGTCGCATCGCATCAACGGCGAAATTTCTGCGCCCGAGGTGCGTCTCGTCGGAATCGACAATGAGCCGCTCGGCATCGTAAAGCTCGCTGATGCGTTCCGGATGTCGGAACAACAGGACGTCGATCTGGTTGAAATTGCGCCGCAGGCAGTGCCTCCGGTTTGCCGTTTGATGGACTACGGCAAATTCAAGTACCAGGAGGCGAAGAAGCTGCACGAGGCCAAGCTCAAGCAGAAGGTCATCCAGGTCAAGGAAGTCAAATTCCGCCCGGGTACCGACGACGGCGATTACAACGTGAAGCTGCGCAATCTCACCCGCTTCCTCGAAGAAGGTGACAAGACGAAGATCACGTTGCGTTTCCGGGGCCGCGAAATGGCCCACCAGGAAATCGGCATGCGCATGCTCGAACGTCTGCGCCTTGACCTCGACGAGGTGGGCCAGGTCGAGCAGATGCCGAAGATGGAAGGGCGTCAGATGATCATGGTGCTCGCTCCGAAGAAAAAGAAGTAAGTACAGAAATGAGCACGCGTGGCGCCGCACTGGCGGCGCGGCGGGTGCGAAGTTTTGCAAAGTTTTGAGTAGTACGCCGCGGCGGTGTTCGATGCCGGGGCGCGAAGCAGGTTCCGGATCGGCGCCCGCGCGCCGCACGTTCAGTGCGGTAAACGGGCGTTTTTCCTGAAAGCGGCGGTTAGCAAGATCAGCCAGCTGCCAAAACAAGTGGAGTGGGTTTCGAAGGGCGGTCAGAGGGCAAAGCGCATCGCGCGCGAGAGCCAGCCGCACACCCATGTCCATCAAATAATGGAGTATTCGTCATGCCCAAGATGAAGACCAAGAAGAGCGCTGCAAAGCGCTTCGTGGTGCGTCCGGGTGGTACCGTCAAGCGCGGTCAAGCCTTCAAGCGTCACATCCTGACCAAGAAGACCACCAAGAACAAGCGTCACCTGCGTGGTGCAACGGCCGTTCATGATGCAGATCTGAACTCCGTCCGCGCAATGATGCCGTTCGCGTAATCCTCAACCGACAACTCACAGGAGCTAAACATGCCTCGAGTCAAACGTGGGGTTACCGCACGGGCCCGTCACAAGAAGATCATCAAGCTGGCCAAGGGTTACCGCGGCCGTCGCAATAACGTCTATCGCATCGCCAAGCAGGCGGTCATGCGCGCAGGCCAGTACGCCTACCGCGATCGCCGCAACAAGAAGCGTGTGTTCCGCGCACTGTGGATCACGCGTATCAACGCGGCGGTGCGTCAGCACGACATGACCTACAGCGTGTTCATCAACGGCCTGAAGAAGGCGTCGATCGAACTCGACCGCAAGGTTCTGGCCGATATGGCGGTGTTCGACAAGGCTGCATTTGCTGCGATCGTCAAGCAGGTGAAAGCCGCCGTCGCTGCCTGATAGCACCAGGTATTGCGCAGGTTCGTTGCAGCGAATACTCCGGCCGTTTCGCGGGGTGACGCATTCGCTGCAACAAAAACGGGGCTCCTCACCGAGCCCCGTTTTTGTTGGTAAATACGCTTCTTGCGCCGCTTTTTGCACCGCATCATGCCGTGCCGCTCGCACATCGTAGCGCGCAGCGGCATCGCTCAAGACTCAAACACTGACGCTGAAAAGATGGGATCAATGGATCTGGACCAGATTGTCGCCGACGCGCAAAGCGCCTTCACTTCCGCCCCTGACGTCAACACGCTCGAAAACGAGAAAGCCCGTTTTCTCGGCAAGTCGGGTTCGCTCACCGAGCTGCTGAAGGGCTTGGGCAAGCTCGATCCCGAGACGCGCAAGACCGAAGGCGCGCGCATCAACGCCGTGAAGCAGCAGGTCGAGGCCGCGCTGAACGCGCGCCGCCAGGCGCTTGCCGATGCGCTCCTGAACCAGCGCCTCGCCGCCGAGGCGATCGACGTGACCCTGCCGGGCCGCGGGCAAGGCAAGGGCAGTCTGCATCCGGTGATGCGCACGTGGGAGCGTGTCGAGCAGATTTTCGGCTCGATCGGCTTCGACGTCGCCGACGGTCCGGAAATCGAGACCGACTGGTACAACTTCACGTCGCTCAACAGCCCTGAGAACCATCCGGCGCGCTCGATGCAGGACACGTTCTACATCGACGGCAAGGACGCCAAAGGCCTGCCGCTCGTGCTGCGCACGCATACGAGCCCGATGCAGGTGCGCTATGCGCGCACGCATACGCCGCCGATCAAGGTGATCGTGCCGGGCCGCACCTATCGCGTCGACAGCGACGCGACCCACTCGCCGATGTTCAACCAGGTCGAAGGCCTGTGGATCGAGGAGAACATCAGCTTCGCGGATCTGAAGGGCGTCTACACGGATTTCCTCAAGAAGTTCTTCGAGCGCGACGATATCAAGGTGCGCTTCCGTCCTTCGTACTTCCCGTTCACGGAGCCGTCGGCCGAAATCGACATGATGTTCGAGCAAGGCAAGAACGCCGGCAAGTGGCTCGAGATCTCGGGCTCGGGCCAGGTGCATCCGACCGTGATCCGCAACATGGGCCTCGACCCGGAGCGCTATATCGGCTTCGCGTTCGGCAGCGGTCTCGAACGCCTGACGATGCTGCGTTACGGCGTGCAGGATCTGCGCCTGTTCTTCGAAGGCGATCTGCGCTTCCTGCGCCAGTTCGCCTGAGGCGTCCCTTCGCGGGACGCGACGCATCTGCGCTTTGCGAGGCGGACGCTGCACTGAAATAACGGTGCGCGAGAACCCTTCGCTGTGGTCTCAATCTGTCTGGAACGTACAACGAAATGCTATTCCCCGAATCCTGGCTGAGAAGCTTTGTCGATCCGAAGCTCACGACCGACGAACTCGCCCACGCGCTCACCATGGCCGGCCTCGAAGTCGAAGGCCTGCGTCCGGTCGCGCCGCCCACGTCGAAGATCGTCGTCGGGCGCGTGCTCGAAGTCGTCAAGCACCCGGACGCGGACAAGCTCAACGTGTGTCAGGTCGATGCTGGCACGGGCGCTACGCTGAACATCGTCTGCGGTGCGCCGAACGTTGCGCCCGGCATCAAGGTGCCGGTGGCGCTCGTCGGCGCGGAACTGCCGCCCGCCGAGGAAGGCGGCAAGCCGTTCGCGATCAAGCTGTCGAAGCTGCGCGGCGTGGAAAGCCAGGGCATGCTGTGCTCGGCGCGCGAACTGAAGCTCTCCGAGGACCACAGCGGCCTGCTGATCCTGCCGCAGGATACGCCGATCGGCCAGGACATCCGCGAGACGCTCAACCTCGACGACACCATCTTCGAAATCAAGCTCACGCCGAACAAGGCCGACTGCCTTTCGGTGTACGGCGTCGCGCGCGAGACGTCCGCGATTACCGGCGCGCCGCTGCTCGCGCCCGCGTTCCCGACGGTCGCCGTGACGCTCGACGAAAAGCCGCCCGTGAAGATCTCGGCGCCGGACCTGTGCGGCCGCTTCTCGGGCCGCGTGATTCGCGGCGTGAACGCGCACGCGAAGACGCCGCAATGGATGGTCGACCGTCTTGAACGCTCGGGCCAGCGCAGCATTTCGGCGCTCGTCGACATCTCGAACTACGTGATGCTCGAACTGGGCCGCCCGTCGCACGTGTTCGATCTCGACAAGATCCACGGTTCGATGGACGTGCGCTGGGGCCGCAAGGGCGAGACGCTCAAGCTGCTCAACGGCAGCACCGTCGAAGTCGACGAAACCGTGGGCGTGATCGCCGACGAGCGCGAGATCGAAAGTCTCGCGGGCATCATGGGCGGCGACAGCACGGCCGTCTCGCTCGACACGAAGAACATCTATCTCGAAGCGGCGTTCTGGTGGCCGGACAGCATCCGTGGCCGCTCGCGCCGCTACAACTTCTCGACCGATGCGGGCCATCGTTTCGAGCGTGGCGTCGATTGGTCCACGACCGTCGAGCATATCGAGCGCATCACGCAACTGATCCTCGATATCTGCGGCGGCGCTGCCGGCCCGATCGACGACCAGACCGTCAATGTGCCCAAGCGCGCGCACGTGACCATGCGTGTGGCGCGTGCGAACCGCATCATCGGCGTGCAGATCGGCGCCGACGAGATCGCGCAGATCTTCACGCGTCTTGGTCTCGCGTTCGAGCGCAGCCATGGCGACGAGGGCGAAACGTTCAGCGTGACGCCGCCGGCGTACCGCTTCGACATCGAAATCGAAGAAGACCTGATCGAGGAAGTCGCGCGTATTTACGGCTTCGAGAAGATCCCGGCGAATCCGCCCGTCGCGAAGAGCGAGATGCGCGCAACCAACGAGACGCGCCGCTCGATACACGCGATCCGTCACGCGCTCGCCGCGCGCGACTATGCGGAGACGATCAACTTCAGCTTCGTCGATGCCGAATGGGAGCAGGATTTCGCGGGCAACGACAAGCCCGTACGTCTGCTGAACCCGATCGCGAGCCAGCTCTCGGTCATGCGCACGACGCTGATCGGCAGCCTCGTCAATGTGCTGCGCCACAACCTCAACCGCCGAGCCGAGCGCGTGCGCGTGTTCGAGGCGGGCCGCATTTTCCTGCACGATCCGTCGATTGTTGCGGGCGAGATGACCGTCGAAGGCTTCGCACAACCGAAGATGATCGGCGCGCTCGCCTATGGTCAGGCATTCGAAGAGCAGTGGGGCGTGCCGTCGCGCGCCGTCGACTTCTTCGACGTGAAGGGCGACCTGGAAGCGCTGTTTGCGCCTCGCGTGCCGCACTTCGTGAAGGCTGAGCATCCGGCGCTGCACCCGGGCCGTAGCGCGCGCATCGAAGTGGACGGCAAGGCGGTGGGCTGGATTGGCGAGATGCATCCGCGCTGGATGCAGAAGTACGACCTGCCGCACGCACCGATCCTCTTCGAGGTCGAAGCCGATGCGCTGATGGCATGCGAACTGCCGGCTCCGTCTGAAGTCTCGAAATTCCCGCCGGTGCGCCGCGATATCGCGCTTGTCGTCGATCAGAAAATTGAGGTTCAGGCGTTGCTGGACGAGTTCCAGAATGGCATGCAGGATGAGGTTTGCCGGATTGTTCAGCGGGTTGCGCTTTTCGATGAATTTCGTGCAAAATCAAATACTTCCGGGCTTGGCGCGGACGAGAAAAGCCTTGCCTTCCGGGTGACCCTGCAAGATACTGGCGGAACCCTTCAGGACGAGACGGTCGACGCGGCCATCAAGTCCCTGGTGGACCGCCTGGCTCGAGTGTATGGCGCCCGGCTGCGTGGATAAGGTCTCGATAAGGCCTGAATAAGGCCTGAGGCTCACGCGTACCGTTGACAAGGCTTCCGGATTGCAGCGCTGTTGCGTCTGGAAGCGCGCCATTTCATAGATAGATGAACGAAATGAACTCGAGTGATTTCGAAGCCCTCCTTGCGGCACAGCGAAGCGCCATGAATCGCGATATACCTGCCTCGACGGACACGCCGACGCTGACCAAAGCTGAGCTGGCGGAGCTGCTGTTCGACAACGTCGGGCTCAACAAGCGTGAGGCGAAGGACATGGTCGAAGCGTTCTTCGACGTGATCCGCGACGCGCTGGAGAGCGGTGACAGCGTGAAGCTGTCGGGCTTCGGCAATTTTCAGTTGCGCGACAAGCCGCAACGACCTGGCCGCAATCCGAAGACGGGCGAGGCGATTCCGATCGCGGCGCGCCGTGTCGTGACGTTCCATGCGAGCCAGAAATTGAAGGCGCTGGTGGAAAGCGGCGCCGAAGCGAGCTTCAGCCGTTGAACCCAAGTGGCGCCCCCGCCGCGGTGGCATGAGGCGGGCAGCGTAGCGAAACGGCGACGCGATATTGCGCAACCACCACGACGGCAACCTGGCGATGACACAGACAGTCGAAAAGGTCGTCTTGCCTCCGATTCCCGCCAAGCGTTATTTCACGATTGGCGAAGTGAGCGAGCTGTGCGGCGTGAAGCCACACGTGCTGCGTTACTGGGAACAGGAGTTCACGCAGTTAAAGCCCGTGAAGCGGCGGGGCAACCGTCGCTATTACCAGCATCATGAGGTGCTGCTGATCAGGCGCATACGCGAGCTGCTGTACGAGCAGGGCTTCACGATCAATGGCGCGCGCAACCGTCTGGATGCGCACAGTGCCGTGGCCGACGAGGCGGCGGCTCAAGCTGAGGCTGGCGAAGCGCAGGTTGCCGCGCAAGGCGCGATGGCATTGGTCGATGTCGATCAGTTGCGCAAGGAATTGCTGCATGTGATCGATCTGCTGGGGTGTTGAAGTGCGACGCGTCAAAACTTCTCGCTGACAGTTCTAATTGGGGCGAGGCTCTGTTATACTTTTCAGCTCTCGGGGCGTAGCGCAGCCTGGTAGCGTACCTGCATGGGGTGCAGGTGGTCGGAGGTTCAAATCCTCTCGCCCCGACCAGTAAAATCAAGGGCTTACGGATCATTGGTCTGTAAGCCCTTTTTCTTTGCTGATTTTTACCCCACTTTTTACCCCACTGGGTATTTTGTGGCTATGGCAGCGAGTTCGCGGGAGGGGTGGGCCGTTTTGGTTTGCTCAATCAGGGCGCTGTTATTGTTGCGAAGGTGATCGTTCCATCTCTAGGTTGGGGTGGTCAACTAATACACCCAATCCTCATGTCGGACCGGCAGGCGATTCACCTCGTCCCGAATCTGCCGCCACTGCGGCATGAACCTGTCCATCAGCGACTGAAACCGAGCGTTGTGCGTCGGCTCAATCAGATGCAGCAACTCATGCACGAGGATGTATTCGATGCATTCTGGCGGTTTGCGAGCCAAATCCGTATTCAGGCGAATATTGCCGGAAGAGGGGTTACAGCTTCCCCATTGCGTCTTCATGTGCTGCACGAGAAGCCGTCGTGCCCTGACTCCCAGTAATGATTCCCATTTCTCCAGAAGTGGCGGCAAGGCATTTCTCAATTGCTCCCGATACCACGCATCCAGTACTTCGCGGCGTCGGCCAGCATCACTGCCGGGGCGCACGCGGAGTTCGAGCGTCGAATGCTTCAGGTTGACTGCCGGGGCTGCATCGGCTTCTACGATCCGCAGCAGGTAACGCTTGCCCCACACATAGTGGCTCTCCCGATCCAGATATTCACGGGGCGTCTCACGCTCCTGCGCAAGCAGCTTGCGCTGTTGCCGTCTGATCCAGTCCAGCCGGGTAATGGCGTACACACGGATGAGGTCCGAAGCCATGTGCCGGGGCGCGGAAATACGCACACGGCCATCCGGCGGGTACACGCTCAGATGGACATGCTTGATGTCCTTCCTCACGACATCAATGCTCATCTCGCCTAGATCAATCCGGCTGGACGACTCCACGCTCAATACTCCTGCCGCTGCGCTTCGACGATCAGGAAGATCCGTTCAACTTCCTTATCGTTCTTCAGGATATCCCATAGCGCCTGCTTGATGACGTTCTCGCGCGGCAGCACGCCACGCCAGCCATCGGGGCGAACTCGCCGGACCGCCGCATCAACTTCGAGCGCCAGTGCCAGCGCCTCTTCCGGCGTGCGGCTGCCGGCAATTTTCAGGTTGTTGAACAGCGCTCGCTTGCCGCCCGTATCCAGCGTCGCAGGCGTATCGTCAGCCTTGCCGCTTTGCACTTTCGTTGCGAGCGCGGCCATCTGCTTCAGATATTCCTCGTAGTCGATGGCCTTTTCCTTGCGCTTTTTGATGATCTCATCGAGCAGCGCGGACATTTTTGCGAAGTAGGCCGGATCGGTCAGATGATCCTTGACGATCTTGCTGCGAACGTTGTTCTCGATGGTCTCGGCTACCGACTGCCGGTCTTTCATTTCGCCAAGTTTCTTCGCAATCGCATCCGCGATGCCGGTCTTCACGATCAGGTCGAGCAGGCCCACATTCTCGAATTCCGAAATCTTGCGCGGCTCACTCGCGGCGATATAGGTATCGATCAGGTGGCGCATGTCGGCTTCATACGGCTTGAGGTCGAGCGTCTCGCCACTCGCGCGGCGAATCGTCTCGCGCAGTTTCACATAGTGGTCAAGCTGTTTCCGGATCGATGCCTGTTGTGCCGCGTCGTATCCGGCTTCGTCCAGTTCATCGGCGATGCTGGCGTAGGCACGCAGCAGGCCAACCACGCCGGTATAGAGGGCGACCCGCTGTGGCTCGTGGATTCGCAGGTCATCGGCGATTTCGGTATTGCCGCAGAAATAACGGATGTAATCGAGTTCGTCTCTCGGCGGCTCCACCTTCTCGACCAGCAGCGCCAGCGCCTCCAGTGCGGCATCCAGACGCTCGCGGCCTTTCTGCACCCGGCTTTCGAGGAGGATTTCCGGTGCGACGCCACCCGCGCTATGGTCAAGCTCGGACGAATACACGGCGAGGGCTTTTTCTACCTTTCTGAACAGATCCTTGTAATCGACGATATAGCCGAAATCCTTGTCGGCCGTATCGAGCCGGTTGGTGCGGCAGATGGCCTGAAACAGGCCATGATCCTGCATGGTCTGGTCGATGTAGAGGTACGTACAGGGCGGCGCATCGAATCCAGTCAGCAGCTTGTTCACGACGATCAGCAGCTTCATGTTGGCCGGCTCCCTGATGAATCGGGCCTTGGCCTGATCCTCGTAGGTCTCGGTCTTCGACATGCCAGCCTTCGGCTGCACATCCGTCAGCAGATCGGTGTAGGTGTTGTAGATGAACTGCTTGTCGGTTTCCGTATTCGCGCCGGTTTCTTCCAGCGTCACATCTTTCGTGAGCGGGTTATAGGACGTGATGACCGCACACCTGCCCTTGAACGGTGTTTTCTGGAAGAGGGCAAAGTACTTGCACGCCTCGTAGATGCTCGACGCCACGAGCATGGCATTGCCGCGTCCCTCAGAGATTCGGGGCTTGGTGCCGAAATCGTGGATGATGTCGGCAACCACGCGCTCCATGCGCGAGCGCAAACTGAGCACCTGTTGCATCGTGCCCCACTGTTTCTTCAGTTCGTTCTTCTGCCAGTCGTTCAGCCCCTTCGTTTTTGCATCGAACCAGGTATCGATCTTGTCCTGCGAGCCAAGCGTCTGGTCGATGTCCCGTGCTTCATAGACCAGATCGAGCACCACGCCATCGTGCACGGCCTCGCTGAATTTGTACGTGTGGATGTAGCCGCCGAACACTTCGAGACTGGTTGCGGCATCGCGTTTCAGCAGCGGTGTGCCGGTAAAGCCGATGAACACGGCGGATGGCATCATTGCTTTCATCACTCGATTCAGACGCCCGCCCTGGGTGCGGTGGCACTCGTCCACAAATACGAAGAGATCGCCCACCGTGGCGGTCGGCTGTGACTCCAGTTCCTTGATGAAGGCATCGAAATCGCCGTCTCCCAGTCCCTTGCCCGCGCCGAACTTGTGTACCAGAGAGCACAGCAGGCGCGGGGTCGGCTGGCTCAACCGGGCCATCAGGTCGCGTCCGCTGCTCGTGCGGTGGATTTTTTCGCCGCTGTCTTCGAAGACGCGCTTGATCTGCTTGTCCAGTTCATCGCGGTCGGTGATGACGACGACGCGCGCCTGTGGGTTGTTCTCCAGAATCCACTTCGCCAGCAGCACCATGAGGATGCTCTTGCCCGCGCCCTGGGTGTGCCAGATGATGCCGCCCTGACGCTTGCGCACATGTTCCTGTGCAGACTTGATGCCGAAATACTGGTGGACGCGCGGCAGCTTCTTGATCCCGCCGTCGAAAAGGATGAAGTTGTGCATCAGTTCGATGAGGCGCGCCTTGTCGCACATTTTCAGCAGGTACTTGTCGAGCTTGTAGCCGATGTTATCGGCTTCGTCCTCTTTCCACTGGAGGAAGTATTTTTCCTGCGTGCCGGTCGTGCCGTATTGCAGACCCTCCGAGTCGTTACCGGCGAAGATGAACTGCACGGTGCTGAAAAACCATGCGTTGAATTCGGGCTGCTGGTTGGAGAGGTTCTGCCGGATGCCGTTGCCGATGCTGACGCGGCTGTTTTTCAGTTCGAGCACGCCGATGGCGATACCGTTGACGTAGAGCACGATATCAGGGCGGCGCTCGTGCCCTCCATTGAGGGTGACTTCCTCGGCAACGGCGAAATGGTTGCAAAGCGGCTGCGCCCAGTTGATGAGCCAGACCGTATCGGCCACCTTGTCACCTTCGACCTTCACAGGGATGCCGTAGCGCAGAAGCTGATAGACCGCCTCGTTGTTCGCGTACAGGTCGCGTTGCGGGTGGTTCGCTTCGCTCTTCAGGCGGTAGATAGCCTGGCTGATCTGCGCGGGACGATAACCGGCTTCAAGCAGGTAGGCTGTCAGCAGATTTTCTTCGATGTTGCTGTTGGCGCGATCGGTCCAGTCGCCGAGCGGCACGTAGCCTAGCTGCCCGGTGAACAGCTTGATGACGCGGTTTTGTGTGGCTTTTTCTGATTTACCGATCTCGTCCGTCATTGTGGTCTCTTATGCAAGTCGCGTCTTGCCAGTCAGCAGTTCCTGCATCACGCCTTGTTTGATCTGCGCGGTCTTGTCGCGCCGCGCTTCCAGTGCTGCCAGTTCAGCATCCATATCGGATAACGCATCAGCAATGGCGGCTTGTTCTTCTACTGTCTGTGGTATGCGAATCTGGAAATTCTGGAACGTTGGTAAACGCAGTGAATCCACGGTTGCCTTGACCGTGTTCTGCATAGCCCAAGCCCCAAAGTTCGCCTTCATGTAAAGATGGACAAACTTCCCCGAAACCTCTGGAGCGAAACGTGTTATGGCGTAGACGCGCTGATGCACGTCGAATTTACCGTTAATGTAATGGAAGATTTCGCCGATTCGGCCTTCGCCGGGCACGAGGATAGCTTCGCAGTCGTGTGAGTAACTGTTGATGCGCTCCACGTCATCGGAGCGAACGAAAAACGGATACTCGCCATCGTCCACTTTGTCCTCATTATTCCGGTTACCGGTCTTAACGTTCGCTATTTCACCAAGATGCCTAACTTCCCACTCTCCACCAAACCCCGGCAATCGAGTCTCACCGGTGAGCAGTTGCTGCATCGCAGCCTGCTTGAGGTCGCGCTTCTTGGCGATGAGTTTATCCAGGCAGGACAACAGGGCATCGACGTCGCTCAGGGCTTCGGCGATGGCGGATTGTTCGGGAAGATGCCGTGGAAATGGTATTTTGACACGACAAAGCACACCCTGATTCAGCGACGCCATCGTCGTGCCGATGGCGTTCTGTACTAACCACGCCCTAGTGTTCGTGCCTCTGAATTGGACAGCCAAATATGGAGGATAGCAATTCGATGTTGGGCGAATGCTGATGCCATCCGAACCCAAGAACCATCCGTGCTCACCATCAGAAACTAACGCCGACCGATCAACTGCACCTTTTCGCCCAAAAACAATGTCCCCTTCACGAAGGAGATACTGAGGAAGCCGCTTAGCAACCGTCGATGGAATTCTCGGAGTGTGTTGGCTAATCCGGAAATAACCATCACCAATTTCTCCGACCGATATGAGGGGGACACCATCGTATTCAGAGTATTCGCTGGCCTTCAGCAAAGTACCGAATGGTCCAGTAATGACTCTCGCAAACTCCCGAACCTCCTGGACATCCCAATCATCCGGAATCACCCCGACCTCAGTCTGCTTATACCCCGGCTTCAGTTCCATGCCGCCCCCATCTTGCGCAGATGCGCCTCAACACGAGCAGACAGCACGGCGACTTCATCCACCAATACAGGCAATGACGATTCATAACGCAAGGCCAAATCACGAACACGGCTCGCGAGCGTTTGCGATACACGCTCCAGTTCACCGGCCACGGTAGCGGACATAGCAGGTAGCCATTTATCCTCTACTACCAGGGACTTGATCTCGTCCACGGTAAGCTTGGGGTATCGCGCGTAAGCGTTAGCATCCAGCTCAGTTTCCAACGTCTTGAGCGCCTTCTTCAGGTCCGCTTCCTTGGCGGCCCCCGACTGCCATTGCTTCAATACCGACAGTTCCTCGGATGCATCGGCATCCTTACCGATCTCCTTGATGCGATCCTTCACCGCTACCGCATTGATCTTGTCGAATCCGCTGAACACGCCGTCCTCACCGCTGTGCTCTTCTTCCAGTTCGGTCAGCGCACTGCTGGCCGCTTCCAGTGCGGCACTGGTTTCGTCAAGCGCCTTTTGCTCGGCAGCAAAATAGCGCGCCACGATGTACTGCTTCGGCACCAGATCGCAGGCCCAGCCCTTGTCTTTCTCAACGACCTTCGCGTTCTCGCCTTTGCCTTTCTTCGTCTTTTCGATGACGCGATACGTCTTCGCTACCCAACCATCGGACGTCAGCAGGTAGGCATCGTCCTGCATGGTCTCGCCCCAGTAGTCCATCAGGTGCTGGTACACGTCGTAGGCATCCACCAGAGGCTTGCCTTCATAGTGGTGCAGCAGATCATCGGCCAGTTCGACGATGAACTGCTTCGGATGGAAGCCCTTGTCCAGCGCCTTCAATTTGGGAACGGCGCGTGCACGCCAGACTCCGAAGTGTTCGCCCATCCCTTCAAGGTAAGCCGCGAACTGCGGGTGCTGGAAGATCGTGTTCTTGATGACGCTCTTGTCCACGGCCAGCGACACGTAACCATCGCGTAGCGGCTGAAACAGCGCCTCTTTCAGTTGCGGGCAGACCGCCCAATAGTCGCCCAACGCCTCGATATCCGCCAGAGGGATGCCACCTTGCAGATGGCCGTGAATGTCCTGAATATCCTCAGCTACGCTGCTGTCGATGTAGCGCGGAAGATTGAGGTTGAACTCGTTCTTCTCGATCTCAGCCAGTCCCACCATGCGGGCGTAGCGCGGATCGCTCTCATCCTGACGGGTGAACACGTCCACGATGCGGTGGATGTCCTGCTCGCGCAGGCGATTCTTGGAGCCGTCCTTGATGAATCCGCTGCTGGCATCGATCATGAAAATTCCCTTGCGTGCCTGGGCGTTTTCCTTGTCGATAACGATGATGCAGGCGGGAATGCCGGTGCCGTAGAACAGGTTGGCAGGCAGGCCGATGATGCCCTTGATATAGCCGTGGCGAACCAGTTTCCTGCGGATTTCGCTCTCCGCATTGCCACGGAACAGCACGCCGTGCGGCAGGATGCACGCGCCTTTACCCGTGGATTTCAGGCTGCGGACAATATGCAACAGATAGGCATAGTCGCCCTGCTTGGCGGGCGGCACGCCGAAGGTGTCGAAACGGTCGTAGGGATCGTTGAGGGGATCGAGGCCCGTGCTCCAGCGTTTGTCGGAGAAGGGCGGATTGGCTACCACGAAGTCGAACGTTTTCAGTGCCGAACCATCCCGGAATTTCGGGTCGGTCAGCGTGTTGCCCTGTCCGATCAACGCCGTGGGATTGTCGTGCAGGATCATGTTCATGCGCGCGAGGCCGCTCGTCGCTGAATCTTTTTCCTGTCCGTACAGGGTCACGGCGGTGCGTGCGGCGTCGCCCACTTTCAGCAGCAGGGAGCCGGAGCCGCAGGTCGGATCGTACACGGTGGTATCGGTGCCGGTCGGCGAATCGCCGATACCGATGACGGCGGCCAGAATGCGGCTGACTTCGGCTGGCGTATAAAACTGCCCCTTGCTCTTGCCGCTTTCGGTGGCGAAGTGGCGCATCAGGTATTCGTAGGCGTCGCCGAGGATGTCGTCGCCGTCCGAGCGGTTCTTCGAAAAATCCAGATCGGGATTCTCGAACACGGCAATCAGGTCGGTCAGCCGTGTGACCATCTCCGCACCTGTGCCGAGCTTGCCGGTATCGTTGAAGTCCGGCATGTCGGACAGTTTGTTGGCTGCGGCCAGCGGTCCGACGATTTTCTTGTTGATCTGGTCGCCAATATCCGGCTTGCCTTTCAGCGCAACCATGTCCGCAAAGCTGGCTCCCTCGGGAATGGTAATCGGCGCATAACGCTGCCCGGCGTATTTGTCACTGACGTACTTGATGAACAGCAGGACCAGCACGTAGTCCTTGTACTGGCTGGCGTCCATGCCGCCGCGCAACAGGTCGCAGGATTCCCACAGGGACGAATAAAGCTCGGATTTCTTGATTGCCATTGGTTTGGGGGAGCGAAAGTCAATATCGGCCTGCCGGACAACGTGGGCCGGGAGATTGTCCGGAATTTTAATACCTGTAGGGCGGGAAGCCGGGATTTTCGTCTGTCCAATTTCGTCGCGTTCCAGATATTTTCATCGCTATATCACAACGTCGAGCATCCACCCGGAATGCATCGGGCAACGTCGTTTGCCCTGAACCCATCTACAGGCTGATATATGAACCCTTTGCTGTCCTGCCCCCGCTGTGATTCTTCCCGTATTTCGGTGCGTAACGTCGCCCGCAAGGCCGGTGCCGCTGTCGGCACAGTCGCTGGTGCTGGTGGCGCTGCCGCGGCGGCATTGGGAGGCGCTGAAGCCGGAGCCGCCATTGGCCTTGTCGCTGGACCGATCGGCTCCCTGTTTGGCGGCATCTGCGGCGCGCTGCTCGGCGGTCTGGCAGGCGGGGCTGCGGGCTGTGCCGCTGGTGCCGCTGTCGGTGAACAGATCGATGAACACGTACTGGACAATTTTTGTTGCCTGGATTGCGGCAACACTTTCAGCAAGCCACGCACGTCCTGAGAATTGACGGCACTTTCGCAGCACCCATTTTTTCTCGCCCACATCTTTCCGCTCAATGCCTGCCGCCCTCACGGGCAGCAGGCATTTTTGTGTTCGTTCTCCATATCAACTACCTGGAGTCGTCATGCATCTCGTCAACTCGATGGCCTATGTTGGCCAGCAGCCGTGGCACGGCCTAGGCAACCAACTCGCCCCGAAACAGCCCATCGAAGTATGGGCAAAACAGGCCGGCATGGACTGGCAGATCGAATCTGCCGACGTGTGCTTCATCTCGGGCAACGCCGGTTCTACCCTCGGTTCGATCCATGCGTTCCCCGAACAGAAGGTGCTTTATCGAAGCGACACCAAGGCACCCCTGTCCGTGGTGTCGTCGCGTTATCAGGTCGTTCAGCCTCGCGCAATTTTGGAGTTTTATCGCGACCTCACCGAAATCGGCGGGTTCGAACTGGAAACCGCTGGCGTGCTCAAGGACGGCAAGAAACTCTGGGCGCTTGCCCGTACCGGCCAGTCGGTTTCGCTCAAGGGCAAGGACACCGTGAACGGCTATCTGCTGCTGGCCACCGCATGCGATGGCACGCTCGCCACAACCGCGCAGTTCACCTCCGTTCGCGTCGTGTGCAACAACACGCTGCAAATCGCGCTCGGCGATTCTGCCGGTGCCGTGAAAGTGCCGCACCGTTCGCAGTTCGATGCGCAGGCCGTGAAGCGCCAACTCGGCATTGCCATATCGAGTTGGGACGGCTTCATGGCGCGCATGAAAGCTCTGTCCGAATGCAGAGTCAACGATACCGCTGCCGAAGCCTTCTTCCGTCGCGTGCTGACGTATCAGACCGGCGCGAGCCAGCCGGTTGCCGCCACCAACGACAGCGCGATCAAGGCCGTGCAGGCGCTCTACGCAGGCAAGGGCATGGGAGCTACGCTCGCATCGGCATCCGGTACGGCGTGGGGACTTGTCAATTCGGTTTCCGAGTATTGCGATCACCACCGTCGCGCCCGCAGTGACGACCACCGCAGAGATGCCGCGTGGTTCGGCGCGGGAGCCGACATCAAGCAGCGTGCATGGGACGAAGCGATGCGGCTGGTCGCATGAGCCCATGAACCTGTCCGTCAACACGATCAATGCCCGGTCGGGATTATCCCCACCGGGCATTGTCATTTCTGGAGGTTGATAAATGGCATTAGCTGAATCCGCAGGGCGTCGTCCTCGCCCCGCGCTGCGACTGGTCGAAACGAAGGAGCTATCGCGCGAAGACTGGCTGACGGTGAGACGATCCGGGATCGGCGGAAGTGACGCAGCCGCAGCCGTGGGGCTGTCGCCGTACAAGTCGATGCTCGAATTGTGGCTTGAGAAAACGGGCCGCGATGCGAACCTGCCCAGGCCCGATCCGAACGACACGACTGAGCCGGTCTACTGGGGCACGCTGCTCGAACCCATCGTCGCCGCGTCGTACACGAAGCAGACCGGCAACCGCGTGCGGCGTGTGAATGCCGTACTTCGGCACCCAACGATTCCGTTCATGCTCGCCAATCTCGACCGCGAAGTCGTCGGTGTGCCGGGACTGCAAATCCTGGAGTGCAAAACAGCAGGCGAATTCGGCTCACGGCTCTGGCGCGATGGTGTGCCGGAATACGTGCAGTTGCAAGTCCAGCATCAGCTTGCCGTGGCAGGAAAGCAAGCCGCCGACATAGCCGTTCTGGTTTGCGGCCAGAAGCTCGAAGTGCATCGCATTGAGCGTGACGACGCCCTGATCGCGCGCCTGATCGAACTCGAAGCGGTCTTCTGGCGGTACGTCGAAACCGATACGCCGCCCCCGGCTGACGGTTCGGATTCGGCGGATCGGGCGCTGCGCTGCCTGTATCCAGGCACAGGCGGCACCGTCGATTTCACCGATGACCACCGCCTGTCGTCGGCCTTCGCAGACCTCGTTGCCGTGCGCGCCGACATTGAGGCCCGTCAGGCCGTCGAAGCCCAGTTGAAACAGACCATCGCCCAGGGCATGGGTGAAGCCGACCGCGCCCAGTTCGAGACGGGTTCGGTTTCTTACAGACGCAGCAAGGACAGCGCGGGTGTCGATCTCAAACGTCTGCTCGCCGACCATCCGGCGCTCGCCGCGCAGTACGCCATCACGAAACCGGGTTCGCGCCGGTTTCTCGTCTCGACCTGATTTCCATTGTCGCTATCTACCACAGGAGCATCGTCATGCTGAAAGGATTGAGCATCACGCCGCCGACGATTGGCCGCATCAGTATCGGTCGTGTCGTCGAAAAGAACGGCAAACGGCTGCCCGAAAAATCGGATGAATTCCAGCTCACGACACAGGTCCAGCAGCGCGGAGAGTGGTTGCTGCACCCCTACGACGAAGCCTTGCGCAAGGCCAGCGGCGGCAAGCTGCGCGCGATTCCCGTTCGTTTCCTGTTCAACGATCCCGATCTGAACCTGCGCGCCGAATATTCGTGCTTCGACCGCGAAACCGGGCGGCCCGTGTGCGTTGGCAACGGCGAAACCTGCCGTCGTGCAGGTGAGAACGGTATCGAGGAATTGTCGTGTCCCTCGCCGGACGGCTGCGGATTCGCACAGGGCGGCGCGTGCAAGCCGTATGGCCGCCTGAACGTGCTGATCGGAGACGAGGACGAGATGGGGAGTTTCATCTTCAGGACGACCTCGTATAACTCGATCCGAACGCTCACGGCGCGCCTGCGTTACTTCAGGGCGGTGTCGGGCAACCTGCTGGCCTGCCTGCCGCTGGAGCTAAAGCTGCGTGGCAAATCGACTGCGCAGAGCTACAGAAGCGCGATCTATTACGTCGATCTGGTAGTGCGCGCCGACATGACGATGGAAGCCGCGTTGATACAGGCACGGGAGCACGACGCGCAGCGCAGGGCGGTCGGATTCGATCAGGCCGCACTGGACGAGGCCGCCTGGCAAGGCTTCAGCAACGGGGCCTTCGAGGAAAGTGTCGAGGACGGTTCGGCGGTCGTGGACGAGTTCTATCCTGCGGACTCGCAGGACGGTGGTAGTGGCGGGGTCGATTGCGATGAAACTGCGGCTGCGGCAAACCCGACGTCCCCAGCGATTTCGCGGCTGAAGAACCGGCTGGACCAGCGCGCTGCGGTACTGGGCGGGCAAGCCACATGATCCAGCGTCCTGCAATGGCGCTGGCCGTCGTTGCTACCAGCACGACGCTCTGCATGTCGGTACTGGCCGGGTGGCAGCGCGGCGGAACGCTTCCCGAGCGGGCCGTGTGGATCGCAATCAGCATCGTGCTCGTCGTCAGCGCGCATCTGCTGCCCGCGCTCGTGCGTCATGCGTCGGTCATCGTTCAGGCTACAGGTGCCGTCCTGTGGGGGGCGTGCATGACCGCCGCCTGCACCGGGCATCTGCTCTTTTTCCTGTTCGCCCAGCAGCACGCCGCCGAGGTTCGTGCGTCTGGCCTGGTGGATGGCCCTGGGGTTTCTGTGCGAGCACTCGCGCCCGTCATGGAGGAACGGGCCAACGTCGCGCACGAACTGGCTCAGGCCAGAGCACAACGTTGTTCGCGCAACTGCGGCAGTCTCGAAGTGCGTCGCGTCACGCTCGCCGCGAAACTGGACGCACTGGAGGCCAAAGCGGGCGATATCCGGCAGCAGAACGCCGGGCACGACCGCATCACGACCCGTCACGACGCATTGATTGCCGATCCAGTCACGACGCGACTCGCCGCGTTATCGGGCACGACGCCCGCCCGCGTCGATCTGCTACTGAGCCTCGGGTTTGCCATTGTGCTCGAAGGCGTGGCCTGTCTGCTGTGGGTGCTCGCGCTTCGGCCATCTCTGACAGTTCCTGCACCCGTGGCGAACCCTGATGCGCAGACAGGGCAGGACGACGTAACCTGGCTTGCACAGGCCATTGCCGATGGTGAGTTGCGGCCCACTGTCGTCGGCATCCGCAATTACCTTGGTTGTTCACAGGCCAGAGCCATCGCGCTGCGCCGTCAGGTTGTCACGCCCGGTTCAGCATCGTAAGGCACGTGTTTCACGCTCCCGTTTTACCTCTTTCATTTCGATGCGCTGCTTCCGGCCTGCCCGGAGGACGGCACTCGCCCCCATTCTGGAATATTCGATGAGTGATGACTGTTCCGTTATTCCATTGCTGCCGACGCCACGCCTGAAACTCGGCGTGCTCGTCGCGACGCCTGGTGCCTTGCAAGCCCTTCAGGCCGTCGATGTTTCCGTTTTTCGGCTCGTCAACCGGCATGCGCGCAGTGACTGGGGTGATGTGGACGACGCCGACCGGCAACAGAACGATTTCGCTGCCGCAAACGGCGAGCGCGTGCTTTCCTGTTACCGGCTTTGGAACGGACGATGCATCTGGATCGTCACCGAAGCGGATCGTTCCCTGACGACTGTTCTGCTACCCGACGAATATTAATGACGAGTCCCGTCGTCCAGCAGTTCCACCGTCCGCCAGGCTATCCCGGCGTATCTGTTACGACCGTTGGGTCCACACCGCCGTATCCAGCGCGAACTGTTCCACCAACTCCAGCACTAGCAGGCGACGGGCCTCGGGCAAGGCACGCAGACGTTCCAGCAGGAGGATTTCATCTGCCGCCGGTTGCAGCTTTGCGCTGTGCTTCACGGCGGCATCACGGGAGCGGGCCGGGCGGGCTTTATCCGCCAACCCGTATCGCAACCACATCGGCGACACGTCCAGCCACTTCGCCAGCGTCTCGATCTTGTCCGGTGTCGGACATGCCTTGCCCGTCAGCCACTTCTGGGCCGCCTGAGCCGTAATGGCTGCCTCGGGATGGCGCAGGCTGAACTGCACCGCCAGTTCCGTGGCCGTCGCTATCTTCTTCGGGCTTCGCTTGAGCGCCTGCCGTAGCCGCGCTGAGAAAGCCTGTTTTTCGTCCGCCGTTTGCATGGGCGGAGTGTGGGAGAGAAGCAGACTCTTTTGAGAACTATGAGGTTGTTTGAATAAACCATACAGTTTACGATCCGATACCTGTAACACGGCCGAAAAGTCATGCGGGAAGCCGCACGGTGCGGTCTGATCCACGCACGGGCGGGGTATGCACGTCACCCGTTCGAATCCTCCTGGCAACAACCACTCGCACTTACCAACCACAAGAGGAAATCTCGCAGTGAAGAAAAACATCAAACTCCATACCGGGATCACGACGCTCGCGCTCGGCGCGGCCATGTGCGCGGCATTGGCTGGCTGCGGCCATTCTGAAATCGATACAGTCAAGGCGGCGACTGTTCCGCAGGACTCGACCCATACCTACGAAACGGCCCTCTCGAACCGTGACTCGTGTGAGAAGGATGGCTGGCGCACATTCAAGGACGAAACGAACCGGATGGTCGTGGAATACCGCTGCGAGCTGAAGAACGGCGCGGCGCTGCTTGCCGCATTCCGCCAGAAGAAGATCAGCGATACGCAGCACGATTTCCAGGGCTATTTTCAGGCAGCAGACCAGACCGCCGAGAGCGTCCGTCAGCAGAATCCCGAACAACTGGAGAAGCAACTCGCCGACGCCCAGAGTCAGCTCGCGCAGTTGCAGGCTGATGGAGCGCCGTTGGGTGCAGCTACGCCCGAAGCGTTTCAGCAAGCCATCGTCAAACGCGAAAGCGCAATGCAAACGGCGCAGTCCGCCGTCGAGCGGGCGCAACGGGAGCTGAATGATGCCCGTAACGCCCTCGCCAGCCTGCCGCAGGAGCGCGCCCGTTTGGAGCAGCAGGAGAAGGATGCGCTCGCGCAGATTGACAAGGCGTACAGCGGTGTAACTAAGACGAGTGAAGTGTTCCAGTGGTTCGTCAGGGATGACGAGGTTGTCCCGGCATGGTCTGGTGTAGAGCTGGAACGGCAGGAAGGTAGCGCCACTCGACTCGATAAAGACTGGACGAGGATGATGCGGAACCTGCTGGACCACCGCGACGAGAAACACGTTCACTATGCACTTGATGTTCCTGACAACGTCTTACTTGCCCAGTAGCCGTCAGTCCCGGAATCGGCGTCCGCATTGAAGGTCACCCATGCCGCTCAGTCGTGACCGGCATACGCGGGAAGGACGGGGATTTCGTCAAGATCACAGGGTATGCCCTGAAACCTGCGGCAGTCTGCAAGGCAGACAAGACGCTGAATTGATCACGTCGAACTCACCTACCTCTCGCGGGGGTAGGTGACTTTATTTGCGTATTCGGATTCGGCGGTTGACGTTCGCCTTGTATGCTGCAGTGCGAAAAGCGAGCGCCCTGGATGTACATGGGACATCTGGCCCATTTCGACCCGGAGCGGTCCTTCATCTTTCCGGCTAGCCGACATTCAATCGTACTGTTAGGCAACGCACTATGCAGTCTTCGCACGGAATAGCCGTTCCGCGCTGGCTTATTATTGCAGCGACTGAATCATCGAGATAGAAGATCCTGATCGCGTTGAATGTTGACCGAGAGACTGCTAGTGGAATCGTCCAAACTTCAAAGACTAAAGAGTCGTATCGTTCGTACCCCGCTGTTCAGCAACATTGGCGTCCCCATGTTGAATGCCAGTAACCCGCGCATCGTTCAATGGGATGCATGGTTGGGCCCTGAGGATCCAGCGTCCCTTGCGATAGCCATCCGGCAGCAGGAATTGCACGATGTTTTGGTTCCGCCAGAGGAAGAGCAAGAGTGGGTTGCTTCGCTGAGGTTTGTTATAGATCACGTGGCAACGCTCATCCCTTATGACCCGGACGAAGATGTTTGGCACGCGCCCACCGCAGCAGCCTGGAGCGCGGCATGGACCTTCTCACTGGAACACCTTCATGCTGCATGCGGCGTTCCGCTCCCGGCCGATACCGCAGCTCAGCTTGTATGGTTCGAGCGCGGACACTGGCCGTGCGCACTGGTTGACGGAGCATCAGGCGCGAACCTCAAAGACTACGTGATCTTCTAGAGGATCATTTCCGCGGCACTAAGCAGAAGGCCAACGGTAATTATCGGCAATCCAGCCCACAGTGTCGAATGTCTCAAAGTGGCCGCATCCCGCACTTCGTCGCCTACCGGCGATTGGTTTTCGCTGCACTCTGCTTCCGACGCATCCCTGCCGGTAGGCGGCGATACTGGCGTAGACCAACACATGACCGCTCGGCAGCAGTGCTTGATCTGGCTCAAAGATTTACGTACCGTCGACCTTCCGGAGCCGATCGGCAATATCACCGAGACGACGCAATGAAATCCATGGGTCTCTCGCTAGCTCCTCCGGCTCAACATCGAGCAAAAAAGCATACCCCTCTGCGACCCTAAATAACGTTCCCTCAACGACACGTTCGACATCTTGTCGGCTGGCGCAATCAGCCAAAATATTCTGCAACGCGGAATCAAATTCGGCGTGGTACGGCGAGAGATTGGTCAGTTGTTTTCTTTGCCAATTGTCGGCCAACCAATCCAGGTTCTTTCTCAATTCCGGGCTCAGCCGCATATTCATCTCATCAATTCAAAGTCGGGCCAATCGTCACTGGCGTGGAGTTACCGTCGAATGTCGCCGAGTGGCTGCACTCCGACCGATGAATCGCCCCCGCCCGGTCGTCAATTTGCACATCTATGCAATTGGCATCAGACGACCCGAAGCGGTCCATCAACTTTCGCCGAAGCAGCCATTCCCAAGTCGGCAATGATGCGGCTACCACAAAGCGCTCAGGCCGGATCTATGAACGCCGGTCTCCGTATCGCAAGCCGGAAGACGCCTGTTGTCCCCGCTCATCGAATAAACACCACACGCTTCCCCACCCAAATTGCTCGACGCCCGAATCGAACGAGCGATTCATCTGCGTCTTTAGCTCCTCGCGAACAAATTCGATCTCACGCTCGCTCGTCGCCCGGTTGGGCCAACCGTCAATCAGCTCCGGGGCCGGGAGCGAGACTCCGAAGCTCAACTCGGATAGCTCCTCGGCATAAAAGCAGAGACCAAGGCCACATGGCAGCCCAGCGAAGGTGAGATGCCCGAGCCAGATCCACTCGTAGCCGTTTTGATGATTGATGCTTCGGTGAATCAAGGGGGCCAGCCGGGTCGCAACGAACGTCTTGGGCGTGTCCCTGCGTAGCAGTTCATTAGCGCCTCGCAAATAGACGGAGCCGTCCCGCGGTGAAATGGAAAGAGCTGACGGTTCCAAATAATCCACGGTAGTCCTCGGGCCGCGCCAATTTTGAGTGACACATTGTATTCACATTGTCGACAAAGAAGCCTTGCAGCACGAAGGTCCGTTCATGGCCGCTTATCGCCCGACGCGATCGGCTCAGACCGACCCACTGCCGTCCGTCGCCCCGTCGAGTATTAAAGGGCAGCTGATGGAGTAATCCGGTCAGCCAAACCACCGTTCGAGGCAACGTTCGGCGCTCAAGCACGTTGCAAATGCTCGCTCGCCACCGATCGGACCTAAAAACAGGTAATTGGGCGTTCGGTGGCACTTGTCGCAACGCACGCTCGACCGGCAGATTGTCGATCTCCAAGTGCTCGTCTTCGCAGTAGCGCGTGAACGCTTTCCACCGATCGAGTGAGCAGGATTGCCCGGCTGGTGTCGGATTTGAACAAGAGGGTTTCGAGCGTAGCTGTGAGCCACGCTCGAAGTTGATCAACTCTTTTCGCGCCTCACTTCAAACCATACATTTCGCGGTGGATTTGAAGGTAAAGCTTCTGCGAAGCATTTAACGGTTGCCGCAGGCTGCGCGGAAGGCCGAACTCCTCACAATGTCTTTCTTGCAGCGACGCGGACCGCAACATCGTTCCCTCATCGCTGAAGCCAATCAAGCCGGCATCGAACAGTACATCAAGTGTGGGTATGAGCGGCAAGCCATTGTTGGGATCGACGCGCTGTTTGTGACTCGCTTTCCTCCAAGGCAACGCGTGGGACGCCCGAAGGATGGGCTCAAGATCACAGCCTGTCACTGCACAGGTACGACCCCAGAGGTTCAGCAGATCCTCGCGATACTTACCTTGCTTACGACGTGCCAAGCTCGTGGTCAGTGCTTCTGTTATAGGCGCCGAATCCGTTTGCCGATCGATCTCCGCAAGGTCGATTTCCTCGGACCGCTCATTGATCAGGGCCATGACTTCCGCCTGACCCGTTCTCAGTTCTTGCAGGGCGTGGCGAGGATTCGATCCGTTGAGCGCGACAAATTCAGCCAAGGTCACCGGTTTACTCCGCAAATCGCCGGTCCAAAACACCTTCCGGTGATATTCAATTGGCTCCCTCGGACTGACGATCTCAGTGACGTCAGTAACTTTGAGAGCTTCGTCATCGACGATGATGCCCCGACCCAATATTCCCTTGCGTTTCACATACATCAGTACCGTATCGCCGCGCACGAGGTTTTCTAGCTTTTCGAGGTATCGCGATCCCCCGCTCAACACTGCAACCTCTTTCTCGAACCATTTGTCGTGGTAACTGAAGCCTTCGTTAGATTTCGCGTCGGTGTCGATAAGAAAAACCGCGCGTTCCCGGACTAGCTTTTTAGTTGTCTTAGTCATATTGTGCTCGGGGGCACCGACGATCTTCATCGCCAAAAAAGGTGAAGGGGATCCTGCAGCCACTGCCGCCGGCAGATAGTACCAGTCCGACTTACCGGAAGGTTCCGAGTTGGACGGTGATTGAAACAGTCGGAACGGCTAGAAGGCGACGTGAAGGCGCACGAGCTACGATGAAGCGCTAGTTGGGCTGAGGTCGACCTTGCGCCTAATCGTCTGTCTGCTTTTGGAATCGATTTAGCCGTTCCAGCGGCGCAACTCTCTTTTTCTTGAGCGGCAGTTGCTGGCCGAACCCGGAAGTTCGTCGTCAGTCTGCGATGCAATCGCCCCTGACGTTACTTCGAACTTCCGTAGTCGCCCCATAAGAGACGGTCAAATTTCTCGCCAGGGCGCGCTCAATGTTTGATGTGAAGTAGCTGACGCCCCCGCTAAAGCACGCGATTAAACACGTTTAGGTACGTGGACGGCAAGAAACCTAAACTGGCCATAGTTTCCGCTGCTTGGGGCTGCATAATCAGTCCACTGGAGGGTGTACTTGCCATCGACTGAGAGATTGGCCTCCCGATTTCGTTTCGTTCCGTCCGACGCATTCGCACCCCACCCGAGGGTGCCATAGAGAGTGCGATCTTGGCTCAAACGAAATGCAGCATCATTAGTCCGTTCGTTCGTGGATGGCCGCCAGTACATGCTGTCGTTAGTCAAGAGAATTGCCCAGCCTTCGCAGTTCTGAAGATTCGCGGCGATGCCTTCTAGGCGGCAGATATCTTTGATGAAATCATATCGACCGAAATCTTGCGCACCATGGTCGGCGAGCCGAAACTCCTCTCCGTCAACTTCCACGAGTAGCTTTCTAGTCTTGTACTTCAGTTCAACGGCCACCTTACATTCAACGGTCTGAATCAAGAAGTCCAAGTGAAGAGTCTGCCCGTTCGCAAGGATAGGTTTTTCCAAGCGAACGGAGGCCATCGGGAGTCGCCGATGAACCTCCCAGGCGAAAGCATGCTGAAAATCGGCTTCCGAATGGTAAGCACTTCGTTGTGCCGCCAAGACGTTCATTACGTCGTATATGTCGATCATCCAGTGCTCTGTCTGCTTTGAGATTAGGAATGACGCGAAGCTGCAGTGTTTAGTGTGGCTATACCTCAGCTTGAGGGTTCGTGATCAACCTCACACCGTACTTCGTCTCTAGCTGGCCGCGCATTTTCCTCTCGCGCTCTGCAATGAACCCGACATAGTCGTCCCACAGCAGAGATGACGTGTCTGGGATGAAGTCGTACGCGTCGATGTACTTCCTACCTTCTTCGCTGCAGAAGAACTCCTTGGGATGTTTCGCACGCTTGTAATTGTTCACTTCTGCCGGCATCGGCTGGAAGTTCCATAGCACGTCCACGGCATTCTGGTAGGTCTCATCGGCCCCTTTCAGATTAAGCGGGAAAATGTGGTCCACCTGTGGCTTGCGTTCGTGAAAGATGTAACTACGGCTCGGCATCAACACCTTGGCTGCCAGCCAGGGCTCAGCCAAGAACTGGTGCTCGTGCAGATCGCCGGTGCGACTCTTCTGGATCGCAGTCTGACGGATCGCGTCCAGGGGGAAGGGCAGGCCGGCCTCTCCGTCGTCGCGTGCCGCGCGCGCGAACTGATTCACCATCGTCTGTGTATTCCAGTCGCAGAACTGTGAGAGCAGGAAGTAGCGATGGATTAAGGTCACCTCGGCTACAGGCAAGGCACGGATCCGCCACTCGTGCCCGCCGCGTTTACGCGCCGCCAAGAATGAGGCAATCGGCAGTACTGCTAGCCAACGCGGCACGATGGAGGCGTGGTTGATGCTAAACAGCCCGGCCAAGTAGCCCTGGAATACCTCCACCAGTGCATCGCTGTCGTCCGCTAGCGCCTTCTGGAAAGCGGCAATGTCCTTGGCCTCCAGCCGGTCCGCATCAATGCGGGCGGTCTTCTTCACCATCAGGTGGAAGAACTGCAAGATCTCGGTGGATGAAAACGCGATGCCGCCACTGACCTCGCGGATCGTTTCAGAAAGCCTCCAAAGCTCTTCCTCGTAGTCGGACTGCACCGCCTTGATCTTGCTGAGCACCAACTCCAACTGCGTCAACGCCACGCCGCCCGTGTTAAGGCGGCGAAACACCTCGTTCACTTCCGTCGGCGTCTCCGCGCGCACCGAGAAATACGCAATGGACTTGGTACTGTCAGCAACGAAGATATCCCACAGCGCGGTCAGGTTCACCCGCACGAGCATCTGCTTTGCTGCGTCGCCATTCGCCGCCGCAAGCAAGCGCTCTTCGAGCACAACCTTTTCTTTGTGTGAGTGGACCTTGCTGACCAGTTCGGTCATCTTTAGGTATCGGACTTCGGCAGCCGCGTCAGCATCCCGGAACAAGAATCCGGTGTCGTCGGACTCGACCGCGTCGGCATCGAACAACATGTCGAAGTGCAGCACACGCCCGTTTAAACGGTAGTACAACACCGAATACAGTGTCTGCAAGCGCTGCTGGCCGTCGTACACGAGCGATTTGGCCGCGCCCCAACGCCCCTCTTCAACTTGGTGCGCGTACTGGCCCGGTGCGTAGTCGCGTACGAACTCGCGATAGGGTACTGGCGTAGATGTCTCCCAGAGCACCACGCCCCCGATCGGATAGCCGCGCTTCAGTGAATCGAGTAGCAGGCACACATAGCCTTCCGACTCATGACGCGCACCCCACACATACTGCCGCTGCACCTGCGGCAGGAACCACCCACCGTGCGTGGCGTTCAGCTTGCTCATCGCTTCGCGCACAGAGATGCCCAAGTAGGACATGTCGCTACCTCTCTTTAGTCGTCAGCCTTGCCAGGCTGCCACGTTAGTATTGAAAATTCCCCGAATTGTTTCTGCTAGCGCTACTGGCGACGGACTCTCCAAAATTCCAAGCACTATCGCTGCGTCCGCGCTTGAGGGCAGCAGGCCACATAGCGCTGAACTTGGTGGATGCCCGCAACGGCTCGGATACCTCCGCAGGACATGCCAGTGCCAATCCTGCTTAACGGCAGTCAGACCTTCAACTTGAAGATATAAATGGGAAGTCCGCTTTCGGAGCGCCATTGGCATTCGAACGTCGGAGCGGACCTTCCAGTGGACGACTCATGATGGCCGGTCAGCGTCCCTTCGCTAACCGTCCTGCCAAGCTAGACCTCTGTCTGTTCCGCCATTTCAAGTGCGTCATCTACCTCGATGCCAAGGTAGCGGACCGTACTTTCAAGCTTCGTGTGGCCGAGCAACAACTGGACGGCCCGGAGGTTCTTCGTGCGACGGTAGATCAACGACGCCTTGGTCCGGCGCATCGTGTGGGTACCGTAAGCGGAGTCGTCCAGGCCGATTGACGCGATCCACCGATGGACCAGTCGGGCATATTGGCGCGTCGACAGGTGTGGGGAGTCGTGAATTCCGCTCGGGAACAGGAAGTCAGTTGCGTGCAGCCTCGCATGCCCTATCCATGCCGCCACGCTATCGCGGGTCTGTTCGGTGATTTCGAACTGTACCGGCCGTTGCGTCTTCTGCTGCATGATTGTTGCCCGGCTGGCGACGCGCTCCCCGTGACAGACATCCTGCACCCGCAGCTTCGTCAGATCGCATGCGCGAAGCTTGCTGTCGATGGCGAGATTAAACATGGCCAGATCCCGCACGCGGAACGAAAGCTGCAGGCGCACGCGGATCGCCCAAATTTCCTTGAGCTTCAGTGGTGGCTTCTGGCCGGTCAATCTTCCTTTGTTCCACGGCACCCGCGACCGACCAGTGTTTGTTAGCGCATTCATGACGATCTCCTTTCGATTGAAGGGAGCTCTAGTCTGACCGGTGGGCGCTACCCGACCCACTCCGGTCAGACAACTTTGTCCAAACCGGTCAGTCAGCCAAATCCAGAATTTGCAAACTGGAGTGCCACTAGGCCGCCGACGAACGAAACCGCTCGCGCGGTAGGGGGCTCCGGTCCGACGCAGGAGGTCAGGGAGGGGCCGG
>NZ_JBHSMP010000024.1:0-44690 GCF_042655705.1 Paraburkholderia denitrificans
CGACCGGCCCCTCCCTGACCTCCTGCGTCGGACCGGAGCCCCCTACCGCGCGAGCGGTTTCGTTCTTCGGCCATGAAGCGACATTCCCCAGCACGGTCATTCCGACGCCGGAGCGTCCGCTTCGCCTATCCAAACAGTCCTTCGTGCATTCACTCGTGCCATAAATGCGAGCGCGCAGGTGTTGCCTCCCGACACGTCAAAGGATCATGTTCAGTGGTTCGCGATGCTGGATTAACGGATGACATGGCAAGGCGTGCTGTCCTTTCTATCGGCACGCAAAGTTCCCATGACAGACCACGTCAAGCAAGCCGTATGAAATTCCGAGCCATCCGACACCGCAAACCTGCCCCAGCAGCCAGAGGCCAAGCGCCCGCTTCTCCGCAGTCTTGACAGCGTTGATCGCTTTGGGAAGTCCTCGGACATATATGATCGGATAACAAAAGAGCGCTATCGCCATGTTCCATGTCAGCACATTGCGGCTCGCGTTGGGGGCATCAAACATTAACCATGAAAAGAGCGCCAGCACACCTGCCCCCGCTGCAATGATTCCGAATACCGTGATTCCTCCCACGAAGATCGTGCGAGTGATGGCGCGGTACGTGTGTATTTGAGTCATTTTTTCAAGGTCCCGTCAGGAGGTTCCCGAGAGTGCGCATAGCCGCACCACTGCTTCATACGATACGCTGAGAGTCATTGGACTCACCTCCAATGCGGTCGTGGGCCAGCTGCGATGACTCAGGGCAATCAGCGTGTTTCGATGCCCGAAGCGGTCTGTGATCACACTGTTCCAATGGCAGACGGCGACCCGTGCCGCGAAGTTCGCTCGAGTTTTGGATTGGTCTTCGCGCGTCGTTATTGCGCCGGTGTACCTACCTTGTCCTTCGGCAGCGAGCTGTAGAGATCCCGCCACCTCTTCAAGTTTCCGTTCAATTCCGGGCTCAATTCCATGGCGAATTTCCCTGCGGCCGTACCTGCCGTGGCCGTTGCCTCATAAAGCGCACGCAGTTCGTCAGTTTCCGCGGGTGATTCGACGAAGGCAGCGAAATCGTGCAAGTTGGGAGAATATTCGCGCCGAATTTGATCGAGCATCTCCCCCTGGTTTGCGGCCGTGACGCTCATCAACATGCCAATTGCAGGTCCACCCGTCGCGTCGCCCCCTGCGCGGCGTGCGTCCTGAGTCGCCACGATCAGCATGGCAAATGTGGTGGATAGTCGAAGCATTTGCATCCTCGCCTTCATGGCGTCGGACGATGCGGCTTGAGCGTCTGCACCCGCCTTCCCACTGAAGAGTCGCGCCGCGCCCTTTCCACCCGCTAGCGCTAGCCGCTCCTGAAATACGACGTATCTGTGGCCCGTATCTGATTCGTAAAATTGGATCAGGTTATCTGCCTCTGTGCTGCTCAGGTGGGCTTCATAACTTCGGCGAAGCGCATCGAGGTAAGCTTTCGTAAGCACCGGCGCAACCTTGGCCTTGATGAGATCGGATTGCGCTGCACAGTCCTGGGTGATAACCGATCGCATTGTGTCCCATCGTGGGTCGTTCGGGTTCCAGGCGCGATTGCCAGGGTCTACCTCACGCAAGCTTCGTTCGACACATACGTCGATGTCGTCGCGCGCACCGATGCCTGGAACTTTGGTTGTTTGCGATCGATGGATGGCGAACAGCCGCTCGATCTGTGAAGCAGTCGCTCGCGGACCGGCAGGTCGCGGGCTTCCGGGCTTCAACGATGGCGCGCTAGCCGCATTGTCTGCGCCCCTTTCCGCTTTGAGAATCTGAATGTCGGTGTCGGCTGAGCCGACTTCAGTTACCCGAACTGCTTTTTCCCGAGCCACGCTTTCAGCACGCATGGAAGGTTGGCCATTGACGCGCACGCTGTGCTTTGCGTTCGGGAGCAATTCTTTCTCGATCAACACCTCGTGGACAAGACGAGGTGTATCGGCGTAGCTCGACTGGGAAGCAGCTTGCTGGGCCACCGACAGGCCTGCAATGAAGATCAAGATTGATCGTTCGATCATAGGGTCCCCGACTTCAGAAGGCCCGCGGCGTGCGAATTCATTCCAAGAAATATTTCGATGCGGGCGAAGAGTTGCTGCGGAAATATCACATGAGGATGTGAAACTGGTCAACGATACATGTGCGAAATCGCACATTTCCTCGAACGTCAAAGACAGACTGGGCGGACAAATGCGATTGCCGACCAGGCTGATCGTAGGTCAGCTGTACTTCCATATAACTGACGTTCAGTTTCGGGCGCCTGTATGGCCGAGAAGGGTCGATCTATGTCATTTGCAAAAGACGCGAGCCCGAAATGATCGACGTGCTCAGTCGAGGGACGCTGTGCGGCCGAGGCTGTGTCAAAACGCGCGACTTCGACACCGAGCAAGAAAGTCGACATGCCAGAACACTCTGTATCGGCTTCGCGACGCTTCGGGAAGGGTAAAGCGACACCCGAAAACCGGGTAACTTCGAGTTTTGACACAGCCTCGGCCATGAAGGGACATTCGACGATCTGGCCTACATCGTCGACATTTGTTCACGGGTAACACCATAAATACGCCTGACAAAAAACAGGCTTACCAGTAGGGTGTTCAGAGGTGTTGAATCAACGATGTGAAAATGAGTCATCCATTAGGGGCAAACATGACGCTAGGGGACGCTATTTTCAGGGCTGGGGCATTGGCGGTAGTGCTGTACGCCATGAATCACCTTAGAGAGAGACGGGACTTAATGGACAACACACCCAAGCCGAAGAATGTCACGATGCAACGAGTTGCTGGCGTATTGACGGGCTTAGTTATATTAGGCGTGAGCGTCTATTTCCTAAGGCACCAAATCGCCGCGACTTTTCATATTCCCTGATTCGCCGCTGGGAATTTCGACGGAAATGCGTCGCCTACAGCCCCTGCGGCCTGAACGTCTCTTCTCGGACGCATAAAAGGGCTGTTCAGGGTCGGCCACGAGCCGCCAGTCGAGGTCGATATCCATTTTGAATAGCCAGGGGCTCGTCCGCCCCCGCTCAATGGCCGGTTTCCGGCGAGCAAATTTCCGGTGACACTGCCCCAACCCGGCCAGCAAGAGTCATTAGCCTCCACCGGAGGTCGACGGACTAAACGTCAGTTCCGCATCCAGAATACGGCCGTTCCGAATACAAGCACGCGGCGCACACCCTACCAAGATTTCATGACGAGAATCAAGTAATTTGCGTGGAAAGGACTATTACTGACGTTGCATAAATGCTAGGGATTTTTGGCCGTTAATGATGCTGCGACCTGCACATGCCCTACCCAATTGGCCTGGTGGGCATGCACCGCGTCATCAGCTTCCTGCTCACAGCATCCCTCACCATGGTCAAGAACATAAGCATTCGTGTACGCCTCGCGCTGGCGATGGGTTTTCTCGGAGCACTGCTGGTCATCGGCGGCCTCATGGGTATCGTCGGCCTGTCATTGAGCAACAACGATACGAAGGATATGTATTCCAGCCGGCTAGCCTCTTCAGAGGCTCTTGCGCAGGCAAACGTAGCACTATCGAGGGCCCGTCTTTGGCTGTATCGCATCGCGCTCGATCCGGCTAGCCCAGACGTGCCCCAGGAAGCCCGGACGTCCCGCGATCTACTCACCGCATCAATGAGGGCGTGGGACGCGTATCGCGCGCTGCCGGTCTCAAGCCTCGACGAAGCGCAGCGCGCGGCCGACGCGAATACGAAGTTCGATGCACTCGTCAAGAGCGGCCTTGAACCGATGTTCAGCGCGATTGCCGCTGGTGATACTGCGAAGATTCCTGAAGTTTGGCGGCACACGCCACCGTCGCTGTTCATCGATGTGTCCGACAGCATGGATTCACTTGATCAGATCCAGGTCAATGCTGCCCGAGCGACGTTCGATGCTGCGCAGGTCCGCTTCCACTGGTTCGTTGAAGTAGCCCTCGCCGGTGTTCTGGGCGCGCTCGGTGCGGCGGCGCTCGCATGGTGGTCGCTGCAGCGTGCGATCAGTACGCCGCTTACCCAGGCACTTGGCCATTTCAGGGCGATTGCCGACGGCGACCTGACTACGCGGATTGAGGTCCATTCAGGTGACGAGATGGGGCAGTTGATGACCGGCCTGCAGGCGATGCAAGGCAATCTGGTTCAGACGATTGGTGTGGTGCGCGAGGGCGTGCATTCGATCAACACCGCCACGCATGAAATTTCGGACGGCAACGTGGACTTGTCGCAACGGACCGAAGAACAAGCCGCATCGCTGGAGGAAACCGCTGCCTCAATGGAGGAACTGACTTCGACGGTTCGCCAGAATGCTGACTATGCGAAGCAGGTCAATCAGGTGGTTAGTAGTACGGCTCTTCTGACTGAGCAGGGCAATCAGGCGACGCGGGACGCCGTACAGACGATGCGGAACCTGTCCGAGTCGTCCGGCAAGATGTCCGAAATTATTGGCGTGATCGAAGGAATCGCGTTCCAGACCAATATTCTGTCGCTGAATGCGTCCGTCGAAGCAGCGCGGGCGGGCGAGCAAGGGCGCGGGTTTGCGGTGGTCGCTGGCGAAGTGCGCTCCCTGGCCCAACGCAGCGCTACGGCATCGAGGGAGATCAAGGAACTGATCACGGATTCGCTTAAGCGCGTCGAAACCGGTGCGAGGCAGATCGATCGAGCGACGGAGACGATGACAGAAATTCTGGCTTCGGTGCGAAGCGTCAGCGATCTGATGGGCGAGATCACTGCAGCGTCCCAGGAGCAGTCGAAGGGTATCGAGCAGGTCAATCAGGCGGTGGCACAAATGGATCAGGTGACCCAGCAGAATGCGGCGCTGGTCGAGGAGGCGTCAGCGGCAGCACTATCGCTGAAAGAGCAGGCAGAGCAACTGGAGACGGCTATCTCGGTATTTCGCGTCGGCGCTGCGTAGAATCCCCGGGCTAGATTCGACCCTTGAGTAACACGATGCTGGCAAAGCCGAGCACCGGCCAGGTAGAGTGACGCACTGAATGGCCGTTGTACCCCGGAAGCGAACGTAGCGACTGCACGAGGCCGAGCGACGGCAATGGGTCGGGAGCACGCACTGCCGACTGGCCGCTTCCGGGAAGCAGAATTCCACTGGCCGCTTTCCGGTGATGAATTTGAGGAGTGGACTGACGCAACCCGATCCTGAACTGCCGTTCAAGCACGCCCCCAGCCAATGGCGGCTCCTGAAGACGCAACGGTCATTCGACTGACCGAGCGAAGCCACCCGCTGAATGTCTGGGCGAAGCATCCGGTGAACGTCTCTGCATAGCCATGCTGCGTCTCCCTAAGCGCGCAGCTGAATCAATCGTTTCGTTGCGTCCTGACCCGCCCTGTGGAGAATGCGTCATTGGCGAGACCATCATCGTCAATGAGAGATCTGTTCAGAGGAGGGACCAAATTGGACTGGGTGACCGTGGGTATCGAACGGAATAAACATCCCGACAGAACCAGTCTTGATCAATTCCACCATCCTGTTCAACGGCGCTTCGGCATCCTCAGTTCGCGGCACACACCCGTTTTTACCCGAGAGTGCCGCGACGAAGACGATTGCCCATTCCTGGAGCACCTGCCGTGATTCCGCGAGCAGATCGCTAAACGTACCAAGTTCCTCAGGTGTTTTGTCCACGCACATCAGTGGTGTCAACGCGCCACCCTGACCCGCTTCGAAGCGGGTCAGCTGGTCTGGCGTGCAATCATCGGGCAACTCAACTGAGGTAAATACGAATAGCAGACGCTGTGGCTCCGGTTGTTGCCGTGCGAGGCGAAGAAGTTCATCAAAACTCGAAATACTTATCATCAATCGTCCGTGTGGTGTCGTGAAGGCAAGGCAGTACGTCGGCTGTGGAATCCGACACATAATCCGCTCGTCCTGCCTGGGGGAATTTAGCCGCCCACAAGTGGAGGAGTTTGAACTGCCCATCGGAGAACATGGAGGGAAACTGGCCGGTCTCGTCAATGTGATGGGATTTTCTCTGGCGGCTTATATGTCCACTATACCCTGAGAACTCTAACACCTCCCCGGAGTCGATCCATTCTCCATGACTGCTCCCTTCTACGAAGCCGGCGCGCCTCACCTCCATGGAGGCGTCGGCACCTCATCGCGCCACGACCAGTGGTGAACGGCCGCAAGGGAGGGAGCCGACTGTCCGCGTCGGGTTGCGGATTCAACCGGCGGATGCAAAAGGTTTCTCGAATCGTTCGGCCGCTTCTTGGGGTGGAGCCGACGTCTCAATGTCCGGGCGTCGCCTCGGGCGAATGATACTTCCTGGCCGATTGGGTAAGGTCGCCAACGGCCGCTTAGTGGCACTCCAGTTTGCAAAATCTGGATTTGGCTGACTGACCGGTTTGGAGAACGTTGTCTGACCGGAGTGGGTCGTAGAACGAAACCGTTCGTGCGTTTAGGCGACCCACCGCGTATGCGCTATCCATGAACTTCCGAGTGCGTCCAACTCCCGCCATTACCTCTGCTTTCCCACGAGACGTTCAAACGTCAAATCCGCACCGGATAGCGGACCTTGGTGCGTGAATCCGCGTGGACGGCTTTTGCAGCGGCAAAATCCATCTCATACAAGTGCTGGTTGAGGCCTGTCCTGCTGTCACCAAAGCCATGCTGTTTCGGGCCGCGCGGCGTGCCGAAGTGAAGCCTGTGTCACCAGGACGCAGCCCACAAATATAGAAACAGCGTGTCGTTGGATCTTGCGTTGCGCCCGTTGCCATCGTAGTTGGTGCTCGCCCCAAGGTATTTGGCGAAATGCGTGTACTGCAAGCCAACGCGCAGGTATTGCATCGGGATCCAGAAAATCTCCGGCGTCCAGCCTTGCGTGTTAGGGGAAAAGTTCGCGCTGCTGGCGTAAGCGACGCTGTCGGAACTGCCCGTTGTATTGAAGAAGGAAAGACTGATACCGTATTTGGACTGGTAGACGTACGATGCCTTAATCCGCAGGCTGTTCAGATTCCCCGATGTGCTGTCGCCCAGGACAAAATTGTTCGGGTCGTGGATGTTCTCTTTTACATAGAGTGCCTGTGCGGTGATCGTATGCGGTTCGAGAAGGTACTCATACTGCGCATCCACGCCAATATCCCGATAGCGGGTTACGCCTTGCATGAATATCGGAAAAGCGTTTGCGTCGTTGGGATAGACGTTCACGTTTAAACCGAACGTGCCTACCATGACACTATGTGGACCCCAGTCGTGGGTAAGGGCGATTCGCGCGTACGGGTTGTACCCGCGCAGATAGATCTGCGGGTGGGCCGGGTCGCCCGCGCTGTTGCCATGGCTCAGGAATGACCACATCCCATCGGCCGTGCTGTACGCCGTCAATTCCGCGTAAATCGTCTTGTTCCAGTACAGGTAGGCGCCTGTGCCTACGACCTGTTGGGCCAATGCCCCATCGATGACCGGCAGGTTCGGAATTTTGGCGACCGGGCTAATCGTTGAGGAGATATAGGGATAGCTCCACGCCGGCGCGCTATTCCAGACGTCCTGTACGGTCGGATTGTTGTGCAGGGTCAGGCCGAGTACAAGGTCGCTGGTGTCCCCGATGATACTGTCCACAAAACGGAAGTCGGTGTTGTCCGACCCCCAGCGACCCTGCCACTTGCCGTCACCGTTCTGGTGATCGTAATTCGAGTACGTGAACTGGGCGAATCCACCGATATGATCGGTGATTTTCCCGGCGAGGAAAATGCTGGCCGAATCGAACATCGGAAGACCGTCTTTGGGATTGATGGGCATCGCGTTGGAGTCCAGGTTGTCCCTGGTCTTGCTCATATCGACCGTGGCCATTGCGGCTATAGGAATCGTGCGCTTGCCGAGGGTGTAGCCATTCAACTTGAACCAGCGCCCATAGGGAGTCAGTTCCGGAAATTGCCCGCCGGCGTGGCACGCCACGCAATTTTGCCCCGTCTGTCGTGCGAATATCGGCAAGGCATGGGCTGCAGAGGCGTCGAACAGACAAAGCGCCGCCAATACAGCAATCGAGGCGCGGCGAAGCAGGTCGCAGGATGTCCGGACGCGGGCAAGAGCGGATGTTGTGATCATTTCTTCCTCTGCAGTGTCGCGCCGCGTCGCACTCTTCCGTAAGGGAATAGACAGCGAAGGCGGGTCATCTAACCATGGGTGCATCTCGCTGTGCCGCGGCGGCGGCACATTAGTCAATAATGTATTGATGTACTAAATAGATTATTAAGAGTGCACCGACTTGCCATGCGGGGAATATCTTATTTGGATTGAAGATAGGCCGCCACGGCCCTGGCCTGTTCGTCATTCAAGGTATGCGCCACTGCGCTCATCACAGGCGCATTGCCACGGGTGCCGTTTTTGAAAACCTCGATCTGATGCAACAGATACTCTTTATGTTGCCCGGCTAGTCGCGGAAATGTGCCGGCTCCCTGAGCCTCCGCGCCGTGACATGATGCGCAAGCCGGCACGCCCTTATCCGGTACGCCGCGTTCGAAGATTTCCTGCCCCTTTGCCATCAAGGCGGTATCTCCAGCCGCGCCTCGCGTTGCCGGCTGGTGCGAGAAATAGTCGGCCAGCGATTTGGCGGCGTTGTCGTCCAGTAGTGCGGCCATGCCCCACATGTAATCACGGGCAGTGTTTTCGCCGCGCGCGTGCTCGCGGAATCCTTTCAACTGGGCTTCGATGTACTCGGATGTCTGCGCGTTGAGTTTCGGAAACATCGGTGATTCGCTACGTCCGCCTACACCGTGGCAGCCGGAACAAATCTGCATGGCTATGCGGGCGCCATCCTGGCTTTGTGCAAAAGCTGGCGCCAACGTGAGGCCAGCGGCGGCAAGCAACGCGATCATGGACGTTCGTGGAACGAGTATCATTTTTCTCAGCGTTGTCGTCAGGTCGAGCGAATGGAAGATATCAGCTCACGCGGAAAGTATATGGTTTTTTTGAACTCAACTCTTAAGGAACGCTGAAGACCGACTTGTCGTACCGCAAATGCGACCGGTGCGGGTTTGTTGCCACAAGCAGCGGCGCTTGAGTGGTGAATTTCGAGTGTTTCGACCACGATCGGACGCTTCTGCAAAATCAATCTGCCGCTTCATGAGCGTGGGGCCGTTCCGTGAGCTTCTTTGTACAATGTCCCCCGCTTCGTCTGCGATGACCTCTAAGCGGAATTGATCAGTGTTTCCCTGATGTGAAGGAGCACCTGGCCGTTATTCCTTTGGAACCGGCCGGTGGAACTTCTCCCTCGCGAGGGGCAGTTCAGGGTCGTTTTATGTATTGACATAGTTCGCTATCTGCAGGGTCAAGTAAAGCAGCGACGGACCCAGTTCGGCCGATTCTGTTGAAAAACTTGGCCGCAGCCATCACATCCCCCCCAACCGCCGCAACCCGAAGCAGACCTTCAGATTTTCCAAAATCTGCCGTTCACGTGAAACGAGAGCACTTCCGTTTCGCACGCGGCACTGCAGCCGCGGTGTGGGTGAACAGTCTAGTCAGAATTAGGTTTTCAATGAAAATAGTTGCGAAACACTTGATCGCGGCATTTCTTTCGTGCCTTTCCTGCCTGATTGCGCCTGCTGCGTTGGCCGCCGCGAGCGAAGGGCAGTCCTTCCAGTCCGATCCAGCAATCGAAAAGATGGCGGAAGCCTATGCGCAAGATACTGTCGACATCGCCGCAAAACATTTTGCTATCCAGCTAGATTGGTCGGATGCGAGCATAGCGAATATCGAAAAGGCTTTGGCGCAAATGAACCTTTCGTATACCAACACCAATCCCAAGCCGACTGACGAACAGGTCATGTCGTTTGCGAAGGGTTTTGGAAGTTACGTGGGCGAGGTCTACCGCCGGAATCATGGAGGCGAACGGGGTATTGCCACGCTCGGAGAAAGTCGCTTTCCGGCGCTGCGAAGCGACTCGGGTACGATCTTCTGGCCGTGGGCGCGAGCATTCAAACGCATCACCGAGGGAGCCCAGGATAATGTTTCCGACTACTACAGCGCGCTGCTGAAGAACTAGAACGGCTTGCTGATGGCTTAATGGAGAAGCCCCGTGCCGTTCACCCATTGTGTCCTCGAAATTGTTGAAAATCGGCCCGGGCAGCTGCGGTATACCCATGAAATGTGATTGCCACGATCAGCCTGCGATACGCCGGATTGACGGAACTTTGCCGTCCCTGTTTCCCGCCTTCCAGCATGTGGATGCTGGCTCCTGGAGAGCGCTTCTTCGATGCCCAGTGTGCGGACAGCTATGGGCTGCTGATGAGTGGGAAAAATACCAGATTCAGCTTGCGGTAAAGGTCGCAGATGCTGAGAGCTGGAACGCCTCAGATGAGGCCCAGCGTAAGGAATATCTTGCTCAGTCGCGCGGGGAAAATGCCGCTGCAAAATGCATGTGGAACGGCTGCGACAAAAGGCAGCTGAAAGGCAGCGCATACTGCGTCGACCATCTCTATGCCACTGGGGCAAGAGCCTGACCAACGGCAATCTGGACATGCAGTTCGACTGGCCGCTCCCGGCCGCCCCCAACCGGTATCGCCCATCCTCCACCGAAATCCGCAAATAACCAAAAAAAAGCCCGACTCACGTCGGGCTCCCAAGTGTAACCGCATCCGTTGCCGGATGCGGTACCTGCAAGCTTCTCGCTTACGCTGCCAGCAGCGAGCGCAGCACGAACGGCAGAATGCCGCCGTGCTTGTAGTAGTCGACTTCGATCGGCGTGTCGATGCGCAGCAGCACCTGGATGCGTTGGTCCTTGCCATCCTTGTGGTGGATCACGAGCGTCAGATCCTGTTGCGGCTTGAAGTCGTCGGTCAGACCTTCGACATCGAACGTTTCTTCGCCGGTCAGGCCGAGCGACTGCACGCTGTCCGAACCCTTGAACTGCAGCGGCAGAACGCCCATGCCGACGAGGTTCGAGCGGTGGATACGCTCGAAGCTGCGTGCGACCACGGCCTTCACGCCCAGCAACTGCGTGCCCTTCGCCGCCCAGTCGCGCGACGAACCCGTGCCGTACTCTTCGCCCGCGAACACCATGGTCGGCGTGTCGGCGTCGATGTACTTCATCGCGGCGTCGTAAATCGACATCTGTTCGCCGCTCGGCTGATGGATCGTCAGGCCGCCTTCAACGCGCGTGCCGTCCGCGTTCGCCGGAATCATCAGGTTCTTGATCCGCACGTTCGCGAAGGTGCCGCGCATCATCACGTCGTGGTTGCCGCGGCGCGAGCCGTAGCTGTTGAAGTCGGACTTCTGCACGCCGTTGGCCTTGAGCCACTTGCCTGCGGGCGAGTCTTCCTTGATCGAGCCAGCCGGGCTGATGTGGTCGGTCGTGACCGAGTCGCCGAAGATGCCGAGCGCGCGCGCGCCCTTGACTTCAGCCACCGCCGACGACGGCGTCATCGAGAATTCCTTGCCGAAGAACGGCGGCTCGGCGATGTAGGTTGACTTCGGCCAGTCGTAGACCTGGCCTTCTTCGCCCTCGATCTTGCTCCACAGGTCGCCCTTCTTCGTGAGCTGGCTGTAGTTCTTCTGGAAGGCGTCGGCGTCGAGCGCGAACTTGAGCAGCGCGTTGATTTCGTCGCTGGTCGGCCAGATGTCCCCGAGGTAGATGTCGCGGCCGTTCTTGCCCTTGCCGACCGGCTCGGTCATCAGATCGCGCGTGATATTGCCCGCGATCGCGTAAGCGACGACCAGCGGCGGCGAGGCGAGGAAGTTCGCGCGGATGTTCGGGTGGATGCGCGCTTCGAAGTTACGGTTGCCCGAGAGCACCGCTGCCGCGACGACATCGTGCTTCGTGATGGCGTCGTTCAGTCCCGGCGTCAGGTCGCCCGCGTTGCCGATACAGGTCGTGCAGCCGTAAGCCGCGAGTTCGAAGCCGAGCTTCGAGAGGTACGGCAAGAGGCCCGTCTTCGTCAGGTATTCGGTGACGATGCGCGACCCCGGGGCAAGCGAGGTCTTGATGTGCGGCGCGACCGTGAGGCCCGCTTCCACCGCCTTCTTCGCGAGCAGGCCGGCAGCCAGCAGGACGCTCGGGTTCGACGTGTTCGTGCACGACGTGATCGCGGCGATCAGCACGTCGCCGTTGTGCAGCTTGACGTCGTCGGAGGTCGTGTATTCGGCCTTGAGGTCGGCGGCCTTCTTGGCAAAGCCGTTTTCCGCGACCGGCTTCGAGAACAGGTCGGTGAAGGTCGACTTCACGTTGCCGATTTCGATGCGGTCCTGCGGGCGCTTCGGACCGGCCAGCGACGGCGTGACCGTCGCAAGGTCGAGCGTGAGCGTCTTCGTGTAGTCGATGTCGCCGGCCTTCGGAATGCCGAAAAGCTCCTGCGCCTTGAAGTAGTTTTCGAAGGCCGAGATTTCCGCCTGCGTGCGGCCCGTGCCGCGGAAGTACTCGATCGTCTTTTCGTCGACCGGGAAGAAGCCCATCGTCGCGCCGTATTCCGGCGCCATGTTGCCGATCGTCGCGCGGTCCGGCAGCGACAGCGAAGTCGTGCCTTCGCCGAAGTATTCGACGAACTTGCCGACAACCTTCTCCTTGCGCAGCATTTCGGTGAGGGTCAGCACGAGGTCGGTTGCCGTGCAGCCTTCGCGCAGCTTGCCCTTCAGCTCGACGCCGACGACGTCCGGCGTGAGGAAGTACACCGGCTGGCCGAGCATGCCCGCTTCCGCTTCGATGCCGCCCACGCCCCAGCCCACGACGCCGATACCGTTGATCATCGTCGTGTGGCTGTCGGTGCCGACGAGCGTATCCGGGTAGTAGACGGTGTCAGCGCCTTCCGTCTTCTTGTGCACGCCGCGTGCGAGGTATTCCAGGTTGACCTGGTGCACGATGCCAATGCCCGGCGGCACGACCTTGAACGTGTCGAACGCCTGCATGCCCCACTTCATGAACTGGTAGCGCTCGTTGTTGCGCTCGAATTCCAGCTTCATGTTGAGGTCGAGCGCATCCTTCTGGCGGAAGTAGTCGATCTGGACCGAGTGGTCGACGACGAGATCGACCGGCACGAGCGGCTCGATGACCTTCGGGTTCTTGCCGACCTGCCTCGCGACGCCGCGCATCGCGGCGATGTCGGCGAGCAGCGGCACGCCCGTGAAGTCCTGCAGCACGACGCGCGACACGACAAACGGGATTTCATCGACGCGGGCGCCCGTGGGCTTCCAGTTGGCCAGCTGCTCGATGTGCTCTTCCGCGATCTTCTTGCCGTCGTAGTTACGCAGCACGGATTCGAGCACGACGCGAATCGAGACCGGCAGGCGATCGATCTTCACGCCCAGCTGCTTGCCAAGTTGCGGCAGCGAGTAGAACTTGCCTTTGCCGGAACCGCTGTCGAATTCCTTCAGCGTTTTGTGGAGGTTGTGAGCCATGGTGTTTTCCTTCGTTTAATCGCGGAAATAACGCTTGATTACACGTTTGCTGCTGTAGCCTGAGGTTTTACCTGATAGTTGCTTGACTGCTCAGATCACATACAAGTCGACGTATTCGTTCACCGGCATGGCATCGAGCCGCGCCGGATCAAGCGAGACATCGAGAATCGCCTGCTGCTGCTTCGCGGGGAAGCGGCGCGCGAGGTTGGTCCGGAACTTCTCGATCAGGAGCGGGATGCCTTCGTCGCGGCGCCGCCGGTGACCGATCGGGTACTCCACCACGACTTCGTCGAGCGTCGTGCCGTCGTTCAGTTCGACGGTCAGCGCGTTGGCGATCGAGCGCTTGCCGGGGTCGTGGTAATCCTTCGTGAACTGCGGGTCTTCGACACAGACTGTCATTGCGCGCAACGCGTCGATGCGCGGGTCGCACGCGATGTCGTCCTCGTAGTCGGCCGCCGTGAGGCGCCCGAACAGAAGCGGAACGGCGACCATGTACTGAATGCAGTGGTCGCGATCGGCGGGGTTCGCGAGCGGGCCGGTCTTGTCAATGATGCGGATCGCCGCTTCGTGGGTGCGAATCGTGATCCGCTTGATGTCCGCGGTTGTCCTGCCTTGTTGCGCGAGCACGCCGTGCAGCTTCATCGCGGCTTCGGCGGCGGTCTGCGCGTGGAATTCGGCGGGAAACGAAATCTTGAACAGCACGTTTTCCATTACGTATGTGGAATACGGACGCTGAAATCTGAACGGCTGGCCCTTGAACGAGACGTCGTAGAAGCCCCAGGTCTTCGCCGTGAGCGCCGACGGATAGCCCATCTCGCCGGTCTTCGCGATCAGCGCGAGACGCACGGCGCGCGAGGTCGCGTCGCCCGCGGCCCACGATTTGCGTGAGCCCGTGTTGGGCGCGTGCCGGTAGGTGCGCAGCGACTGGCCGTCCACCATCGCGAGCGAGACTGCATTGATCAGCTCGTCGCGCGTGAGGCCGACAAGCTGGCCGACCACCGCGGTCGAGGCGAGCTTCACGAGCAGCACGTGGTCGAGTCCGACCTTGTTGAACGAGTTCTCCAGCGCGAGGCAGCCCTGGATCTCGTGCGCCTTCACCATGCCGACGAGCACGTCCTTCATGGCGAGCGGCGCTTTGCACGCGGCGACGGCGGTGCGCGAGAGCCAGTCGGCGGTCGCGAGAATGCCGCCCAGGTTGTCGGACGGGTGGCCCCATTCGGCGGCGAGCCAGGTGTCGTTGAAGTCGAGCCAGCGGATCATCGCGCCGATGTTGAACGCGGCCTGAACCGGATCGAGCTGGAATGAGGTGCCCGGCACTTTTGCGCCGTGCGGGACGATCGTGCCGGGCACGACCGGTCCCAGCAGCTTGGTGCAGGCCGGGTAGGCGAGCGCCTCGAGTCCGCAGCCGAGCGTGTCGATCAGGCAATGACGCGCCGTGGCCAGCGCGAGGGCGCTGTCGACCGAATAGCTCAGGACGTAGTCGACGATATCGACGAGGACCTGATCCGGCTCGGGCCGGATATTGGCGATCGATGCGGACATCGAGACGCTCCGTGAGACGCTGATGCTGCGCTTACTGACCGCTTACGGCGCTGGCGCCCGCCGGAGCGCGGTTCGCCGGGTTCAGCGCGGCGGCCTGGGTCGGCGCCATGGCGCCTTGCTGCATTGCAACGGTCTTGCACTCGTCGGCGAGACGCGAGCTGTCGTGGTCCGAGAACAGCATGGCCTTCGTCGGGATCACGACGAGGTCGAGACCCGTGGCGGAGTCGTGGAAGCGGTCAGCACCGGTCGTGGTGACCTGGCGCGGCAGGGCGTAGTTCTTGTTCGCCCAGTGGACGGTGACAACCTGGTCACGCGCCATGTCGCCCTTCATGTCGAATTCCATGCCTTCGGCGCAGGACCAGTGTTCCGAGCCGGCCAGGATCGGGTCGACCTTGGCTTCCTTGGCCGCGCTCTTCTTGCGCTTGATGATGCGGTGCTTCGGGGCCGGCTTCCTGGCGGCGGTCGACGCGGGTTGGGCGGCGACGTCGGTCGCGGCCAGCATCATCGTCGAGGACAGTGCGCCAACAACGGCGGCGATAAGCAGTTTCTTCATGGAGTCAAACCTTTATATCTAAGTCGGTTGATCAGTGCGCGGCCGTGTTTGCGGCCGCTATCTAGCACTACGCGCGCCCCGAAAGCGCGCAGCGGACACTATTTTCACCTATTTACGGATTCTGGCTTGTAATTATCGGTGACACGCGTTCGTTGCTCGTTGCGCCGTGCCGGATCTCCTCGTTGTCCATGCATTATCCGATCTGCCACGCGCGCTTCCACGCGCAATTCTGCGCGCATCGCCGAAGCGCTCATGCAATTCACGTCGCGGCTCCCTGCTGCCACTCGCCCGGTGCGAAGAGCGGTGAGCACTCGGCGGGCACGCTGCGGCCCGTTGCGCGCGCGCGGCGCAGCACGGACCAGTAGTAGCGGTAGCTCGCGCGATCGTGCAGCGTGTCGCCGTGGCGCGTCGGGCCCCACTGCGCGGCCTGGGCGGCCAGCAGGATTTCGGCTGCGAGCGTCACTTCCTCGTCGCGGGGCGCGAAAGCGGCCACGATAGTGGTCACCTGCGCCGGGTGAATGCTCCACACGCGCGTGTAGCCAAATTCATTGCGTGCGCGGGCCGCGTCGGTGGCGACCACGCTCATGTCGCGCACTTCGGTGCTTACGTTGTGCGAGGGTACCTTGCCGAAGGCGTGGCAGGCCGCGGCGATCTCGAGCTTCGCGCGGCGCACGAGCGGGTGGTCGAACTGGCCGGGCGAGCGCATCGCCGAATCGGGAATCGCGCCGTCGTGAGCCGAAACGAAGTCCATGAGGCCGAAGCTGAGCGCCTCGACGCCGCGCAGCGCCGCGAGATCGAATACGCGCGCGAGCGCGCCGTGCGTTTCAACGAGCAGCTGCGCCGGGATCGGCCTGGCGATGCCCAGCTCCACGCGCGTCGCCTCGATGAAGGCGATCATTTCGGCGGCGTCGCCTGCGGCGCGGATTTTCGGCAGCGTGATATAGGCCGGCGCGCGCCTGGCGGCACGCAGGATCAGGCGCACGTCGTCGCGCCAGTGCGGATGATGGAAGTCGTGGATGCGGACCCCGACGCGCCCGAAGCGGTCGTGCTCGCTGCCGATGAGCGAGGCGACGAGTTCGGCATGTTCGGCCTCGCGGCCCACCTGGGCGCCGTCCTCGCAGTCGAGCGTGATGTCGAAGACCGGCCCGAGCTGCTGCTGGAGCGCGAGCGATTTGAGCATCAGCTTTTCGCTGCCGGCGTAGTGATCGCAGGCTGGCAGGAGAGTGGGCGGCGCTTCGCCGTCAAAGAGCACTTCGGCGGGAGTCAGGGCGCGCATCGTCGGCGTCAGGTGTCGAGTGGGGAGTGAAGCCTGATTCGGATGCGCCCTGAGTTTGAGCACTGCGCGAGAGCACTGCGCGAGCGGCAAGGCGCGTCCGGATCAGGTGCGGCGCGAGGCGGGATGTCACGCCTTGCGCCGCACGCAAAAAAACCGGAACCCGTTGGAACAACCGGATCCCGGTTTGCCTGCATAGGGTTTAGCCGAGCAGGTGCGAGACGCCGTCGCGCTCTTCGAGCAGCTCGTTGAGCGTGCCGTCCATCTTTTCGCGCGAGAACGCGTCGATTTCGAGGCCTTCGATGCGCTTGTATTCGCCGTTTTCGCAGGTCACCGGCACGCCGTAGACGATGTCTTCGGGGATGCCGTACGTGCCGTCCGACGGAATGCCCATCGTGACCCACTTGCCGTTCGTGCCGAGGACCCAGTCGCGGACGTGGTCGATGGCGGCGTTAGCAGCCGACGCCGCCGACGACAGGCCGCGCGCTTCGATGATCGCTGCGCCGCGCTTGCCGACGGTCGGGATGAACGTGTTGCGGTTCCATTCGTCGTCGTTGATCAGCTTGGTCAGCGACTGGCCTTCGACGGTGGCGAAACGGAAATCGGGGTACATCGTCGGCGAGTGGTTGCCCCACACGGCGAGCTTCTCGATCGATGCGACCGGCTTGCCCGACTTGGCGGCCAGTTGCGACAGTGCGCGGTTGTGGTCGAGGCGCAGCATGGCCGTGAAGTTCTTCTTCGGCAGATCCGGAGCCGACTTCATGGCGATGTAAGCATTCGTGTTGGCCGGGTTGCCGACGACCAGCACCTTCACGTCGCGGCTGGCGACGTCGTTCAGCGCCTTGCCCTGAACCGTGAAGATTTCGGCGTTGGCCGAGAGCAGGTCCTTACGCTCCATGCCCTTCGAGCGCGGACGGGCGCCCACGAGCAGGGCGACGTCGGCGTCCTTGAATGCAACCTTGGGGTCGTCGGAGACCACGACGCCCGCGAGCAGCGGGAATGCGCAGTCTTCCAGTTCCATCACGACGCCCTTGACGGCGGCTTGCGCCTGGGGCAGGTCGAGCAGTTGCAGGATGACGGGCTGATCCTTGCCGAGCAGGTCGCCGTTCGCGATGCGGAACAGCAGGGAGTAACCGATCTGACCTGCGGCGCCGGTGACGGCAACGCGCTTTGCGGGCTTAGCCATTGAAAATCTCCAGGAAGAAGCGTTATACGCCAACGTAAAGCGCCATTCTATATGCGCGTCACGCGAAGCGTTCGTGAAACAGGCTGACGGACTGCCGGGCTGGCGTCTCGCGGCGTGTGCGGCCGGGCGGCGCGCCGCGGCAGGGCCGTCGTGCCGGTAACCTGTGCGACAAAGCGAGGATGGACGGGCACGCCCGGAACCCGGCGCTGGCCTCATCAAGTGTGCCGACTCCTGCAACAGCTCGCTTTGGCTGGTCCACGAAGGCGCGGCGCGAGAGACGCTGGCGGGGCGGATCGAAACCTCGACTGCGGTGAGGGAACAGCATGATGCGAAGGCGGCCTGCAGCGCTTGGCGCGACCAGGTAAACGATGCCGGCAGATTCCGTGAATCGCCCGCAAACCCTTGCTCGATCGGGAGTTTAGGAGTGGCATAGGGCAAAGTCAACTGCATCTTATGTCTTATATAAGATATATCTATTTTGCAGGGAAATCGCTGGACGCCGGGGACCGCTTTATGTTGAAATGCGCGCCATGAGTGCGAACCCGGACAGCAACGCGACAACCCCCGCTCCCGAGAGCGGCGTGGGCGCGTCCGCGTCCGCTACACCCGTTGCATCGCCGTCGCCCACGTTCAGTCCCCTCTATCAGCAGATCAAAGGGCTCATCACGCAGAGCCTCGAAGCCGGCGAATGGAAGCCCGGCGAGATCATCCCCAGCGAAATCGAACTGGCCGGCCGCTATAAGGTAAGCCAGGGAACGGTGCGCAAGGCGATCGACGAACTCGCGGCCGACAATCTGCTGGTGCGCCGCCAGGGCAAGGGCACGTTCGTCGCCACCCACAACGAGGACCGCGCCCAGTTTCGCTTCCTCCGGTTGCTGGCCGAAGACGGCGCGGAACATCCTCACGTCAGCAAGCTGCTCGACTGCCGGCGCCTGCGCGCGACGGCCGAGATCGCTCGCCAGCTCGATCTGAAGCCCGCCGATCCGGTCGTCCTGATCCGCCGCCTTCTGCAGTTCGACGGCGAGAGCACCGTGCTCGACGAAATCTGGCTGCCGGGCCTGGTGTTCCGGGGTCTCACGACGGAGCGTCTTGCAGAATACAAAGGCCCGCTTTACGCCATGTTCGAGGCGGAGTTCGGCACGCGCATGATACGCGCGACCGAAAAGATCCGCGCCGTGGCCGCCGAGCCTGCGGTAGCCGACCTGCTCAACGTTCCGTCCGGCTTCCCATTGCTTTCTGTCGAGCGCGTGTCCTATACCTATGGAGATCGACCGGTTGAGGTGCGTCGCGGGTGGTATGTCACAACCGGGTACTACTATCAGAACGATTTGAGTTGAAACGGGCGGCTCCCGCCCGGCGCATTTATTGCGCGCGCAAGCAATACACCGTTAACACCGTTTTCGCTGCAGCGCGAAATGAAAAAGCGTTAAAATTTGCAAGTTGCATATTGGTGTTTTTACATAGTTGGGGGTCTAACATGGCAGAAGCCGCAAAAAAACCGAGGCCGGTGATCCGGAACATCGGGCTTGGGCAGATATTGTTCGCGTACCGCCTGCCGCTCGCGGGTCGCGTATCCATCGGCCACCGTGTCAGTGGCGCGTTGATGTTTATCTTCCTGCCCTTCCTCTTGTATCTGTTTGACCAAAGTCTCACCTCGGAACTCAGCTTCGAGGTATTCAAGGGTTTCCTCTCCAGCATCATCATCAAGCTCATCGTGCTCGTGCTCGGCTGGGCCTTCCTGTTTCACTTCAGCGCGGGCGTGCGCCATCTGTGCATGGACTTCAACCATGAACTGACTGGCAAGCAGCAGGGCAAGTCGACTTCTCTCGTCGTCGTGATCGTCTCCACGATTCTCACGATCGCCTTCGCGGCGAAACTCTTCGGAGCGTTCTAAAACATGTCTGCCAAAAACGGAATTGGTCCGAAGCGCCTTGTCGTCGGCGCTCACTACGGCCTGCGCGACTGGATGGTGCAACGCGGCACCGCGGTAGTCATGGCCGTGTACACGGTCATTCTGCTTGCCTGGTTCTTCGGTGCGCAGGATTTTTCGTATGACGGCTGGGCGTCGATTTTCGCCACGCAGTGGATGAAGCTCGCGACGTTCGTCACGCTGCTCGCGCTGTTCTATCACGCGTGGGTCGGCATCCGTGACATCTGGATGGACTACGTCCACCACGTCGGCGTGCGCGTCGCGCTGTACGTGCTGTCGATCGTCTGGCTGGTCGCGAGCCTCGGCTACGCCGCGCAGATTCTCTGGAGAGTGTAAAGAATGGTTGCAATCAAGAATTCTCTGCCGCGTCGCAAGTTCGACGTGGTCATCGTCGGCGCCGGCGGCTCGGGGATGCGCGCGTCGTTGCAACTCGCCCGCGCGGGCCTGTCGGTCTGCGTGCTCTCGAAGGTGTTCCCGACGCGTTCGCACACCGTTGCCGCACAAGGCGGCATCGGCGCTTCGCTCGGCAACATGAGCGAAGACAACTGGCACTTCCACTTCTACGACACGATCAAGGGTTCCGACTGGCTCGGCGACCAGGACGCGATCGAGTTCATGTGCCGCGAAGCGGGCAACGCCGTGTACGAACTGGAACACTTCGGCATGCCGTTCGACCGCAACGCCGACGGCACGATCTACCAGCGCCCGTTCGGCGGCCACACGGCCAACTACGGCGAGAAGCCGGTCCAGCGCGCGTGCGCCGCGGCTGACCGTACCGGCCACGCGCTGCTGCACACGCTGTACCAGCAGAACGTCGCGGCGAAGACGCAGTTCTTCGTCGAATGGATGGCGCTCGACCTGATCCGCGACGCGGAAGGCGACGTGCTCGGCGTGACCGCGCTGGAAATGGAAACCGGCGACGTCTACATCCTCGAAGGCAAGACCACGCTGTTCGCCACGGGCGGCGCGGGCCGGATCTTCGCGGCATCGACGAACGCGTTCATCAACACCGGCGACGGCCTCGGCATGGCGGCCCGTTCGGGCATCCCGCTGCAGGACATGGAGTTCTGGCAGTTCCACCCGACCGGCGTGGCCGGCGCGGGCGTGCTGATTACCGAAGGCGTGCGCGGCGAAGGCGGCATTCTGCGCAACTCGAACGGCGAGCGCTTCATGGAGCGCTACGCACCGACGCTGAAGGATCTGGCGCCGCGCGACTTCGTTTCGCGTTCGATGGACCAGGAAATCAAGGAAGGCCGCGGCGTGGGCGCGCACAAGGATCACGTGCTGCTCGACCTGTCGCACATCGGCGCCGAGACGATCATGAAGCGTCTGCCGTCGATCCGCGAAATCGCGCTGAAGTTCGCGAACGTGGACTGCATCAAGGAACCGATCCCGGTCGTTCCGACCATCCACTACCAGATGGGCGGCATTCCGACCAACATCCACGGCCAGGTCGTGGGCACGAAGAAGGGCCACGAAGATCCGGTCAACGGCTTCTACGCGGTCGGCGAATGCTCGTGCGTCTCGGTGCACGGCGCGAACCGCCTCGGCACGAACTCGCTGCTCGACCTCGTCGTGTTCGGCCGCGCGGCCGGCAACCACATCGTCAAGCACGTGAAGGAAATCCGCGAGCACAAGCCGCTGCCGGCTGATGCAGCCGATTTCTCGCTCTCGCGTCTTGCGGCGCTCGACAGCTCGACTTCGGGCGAATACGCGCAAAGCGTGGCGAACGAAATCCGCGGCACGATGCAAAAGCATGCAGGCGTGTTCCGCACGTCGAAGATGCTGGCGGAAGGCGTGCAGGAAATCAGGAAGGTGTCCGAGCGCGTCAAGCACATCCATCTGAAGGACAAGTCGAAGGTGTTCAACACCGCGCGCGTCGAAGCGCTCGAAGTGGCCAACATGATGGAAGTGGCCAACGCGACGATGGTGTCGGCGGATGCACGCAAGGAAAGCCGCGGCGCGCACGCACTCAGCGACCACGAACACCGCGACGACGAAAACTGGCTGCGTCACACGCTCTGGTTCAGCGGCGACAACCGGCTCGAATACAAGCCGGTTCATATGCAACCGCTGACCGTCGAGTCCGTGCCGCCGAAGGCGCGTACGTTCTAAGCGAAAGCCAGTCAAGAGGAATCGGAAATGGCCAAACGAATTTTTGAAGTCTACCGCTACGATCCGGACAAGGACGCGGCGCCGCGCATGCAGACGTACGAGCTGGAAATCACGCACGAGCGCATGCTGCTGGACGCCCTTGTCAAGCTGAAGGAAGTCGACGAGACGTTGTCGTATCGCCGTTCGTGCCGTGAAGGCGTGTGCGGCTCGGACGCGATGAACATCAACGGCAAGAACGGCCTCGCGTGCCTGACGAACCTGAACGACCTGCCGCAGAAGATCGTGCTGCGCCCGTTGCCGGGCCTGCCCGTGGTCCGCGACCTGTTCGTGGACATGACGCACTTCTTCAACCAGTACCACTCGATCAAGCCGTACCTGATCAACGACACGCCGCCGCCCGAGAAGGAGCGTCTGCAGTCGCCCGAACAGCGCGACGAACTCGACGGTCTGTACGAGTGTATTCTGTGTGCAAGCTGCTCGACGTCGTGCCCGAGTTTCTGGTGGAACCCGGACAAGTTCGTGGGCCCCGCAGGTCTTCTGCAGGCTTACCGCTTCATCGCCGACAGCCGCGACGAGGCGACCGGCGAGCGTCTGGACAATCTTGAAGATCCGTACCGTCTGTTCCGTTGCCATACGATCATGAACTGCGTCGATGTTTGCCCGAAGGGGCTGAACCCGTCGAAGGCGATCGGCAAGATCAAGGAACTGATGGCCCGCCGGGCGGTTTGACGCGGCATTCTGGAAATGGAAACGCATCAATCCGATCCCCTTCGCCGCGCGCGCCTTCGCTGGCGCTCGCGGCGCGGTTTGCTCGAAAACGATTTGATTTTCGAGCGCTTTTTTGAACGCTACGAACAAGACCTCAGCGATGCAGATGTGGGTGCGCTCACTCGCCTGCTCGAGCTGAGCGATAACGACCTGATGGACTTGCTTCTCGCACGCAAGGAACCTGAGGGCAATCTTGCCGACGCGGACGTGAAGCGCGTGCTGGATCTGCTTCGCAACGTCTGATTCGCAGTGGTTTCGCACTGGCGTCCGTAGTGGCGCCAGAATGCACCGCCCCCACGTGCAAATTATCGAATCCCGAATTTATCTTCGATTGAGGATGTGCTATGACTCCGTCTGATGTAAAAGCCACGCTGTCGTTCAGCGACAATTCGCCGAGCGTTGAAATGCCGATCTACAAGGGCACGATGGGCCCGGATGTGATCGATATCCGCAAACTGTACGGTCAGACCGGCAAATTCACGTATGACCCGGGCTTTATGTCGACGGCAGCGTGCAATTCGGCGATCACGTACATCGATGGGGACAAGGGCGAACTGCTGTATCGCGGCTACCCGATCGACAACCTCGCGCAAAACGCGGACTTCCTCGAGTCCTGCTACCTGCTCCTTAAGGGCGAACTGCCGAACCAGGCGCAGAAGGCCGAGTTCGTGAAGACCGTCACGAACCACACGATGGTTCACGAGCAGATGCAGTTCTTCTTCCGTGGCTTCCGCCGCGACGCGCACCCGATGGCGATCCTGGTCGCCGCAGTCGGCGCGCTGTCCGCGTTCTACCACGACTCGCTCGACATCACCAACCCGCGTCACCGCGAAGTCTCGGCAATCCGCATGATCGCGAAGCTGCCGACGCTCGTCGCGATGGCGTACAAGTACAGCATCGGCCAGCCGTTCGTCTATCCGCGTAACGACCTGTCGTACAGCGCGAACTTCATGCGCATGATGTTCTCGAACCCGTGCTCGGAGTACAAGGTCAATGACGTGCTCGTGCGCGCGCTCGACCGCATCCTGATCCTGCACGCCGACCACGAGCAGAACGCGTCGACCTCGACGGTGCGTCTGGCCGGTTCGTCGGGCGCGAACCCGTTCGCGTGTATCGCCGCCGGTATCGCATGTCTGTGGGGCCCGGCGCACGGTGGTGCGAACGAAGCCGCGCTGACGATGCTCGAAGAGATCGGCTCGGTCGACAACATCCCCGAGTTCATCAAGAAGGTCAAGGACAAGAACTCGGGCGTGAAGCTGATGGGCTTCGGTCACCGCGTGTACAAGAACTACGATCCGCGCGCGAAGCTGATGCGCGAAACGTGCCACGAAGTGCTCGAAGAACTGGGCCTGCACGACGATCCGCTGTTCAAGCTCGCGATGGCGCTCGAAAAGATCGCCCTCGAAGACGAATACTTCGTGTCGCGCAAGCTGTACCCGAACGTCGACTTCTACTCGGGCATCGTTCAGCGCGCGCTGGGCATCCCGACCTCGATGTTCACCTGCATCTTCGCGATGGCACGTACGGTGGGCTGGATTGCGCAGTGGAACGAAATGATCGCCGACCCCGAGCAAAAGATCGGCCGTCCGCGTCAGCTGTTCATCGGCAACGCACCGCGCGAAGCCAAGCCGATCGCACAGCGCTAAGCGCATGCCTCGAACGGCGTGCCCGCTGCGGCGCGCCGTGCATGAAATATCGCTCGAACACCCCGACGGGTTCGCCCGCCGGGGTGTTTTTGTTTGCGCGGGCCAGGTGTTTTCGTTCCATCGGCACACGACAAAGCCCAGGACTCGTCCTAATGAGTTGACGATGTAGCCAGGACAAGAACTAAAAACAGGCTTTGAGGCGCTTTTTCCAGTAGCGATTGGATACCATCGCTGAGTCTCCCGATCCCGATCCAGCCCGATCCAGGATTATTCGGACCGGCTCCCGCATCCGCCGGGGTATCGTCCGGTCCGCCGCATATTGCATCCCGATTCATTGTTCTAGCCGCGATTCCCGTTCGGGATCGTTCGGCTCCTATTGCGCATTCGCCGGACATCATCCGGCCCGCTGCACGCTGCACCCCGATGCATTGTTCTTGCCGTGTTTCCCGTCCGGAGCAGGCCATGCCGTCATCACGACGATCAAGCGGTGCAGTTGTGCGGATCAGCTGTGCGGATCGATTGCATCGAATGCGGATGTCCGAATAAGACAGAGGAAAAACGTACATGCGTAGAGGATTCGCGCGCGTGCTCGATCAGATCGTCGGCGCGGGCTTTTCCAGTTGGGGCGTCGCGATAGGTCTGCTCGCCGCTGCCGCCTATGGCTATACGCCGGCTGGCGAAGTGCTGTTCGCGCCGCTCGACCGGCTTCATTGGGGGCTCGTCGCGCCGCGGGCGCGGCCGGTCAGCCGTAGCCGGGTCGCGACCGTCGTGATCGATGCGCGCACGGTCGCGGCGCTCGGGCCGGTCGCCGCCTATTCGCGGGCGACGGATGTGCGGCTGCTCGAACGCCTGCATGGCGCGGCGGCCGTGTGTCTCGATTTCGCGATGGTGACGCCGCAACCGGAGGACGCACTGCTCGCGCCCGCAATCGCCCGGCACGGCCGCGTCGTGCTGAGCGCGCAGTCGAGCGCGCAGATCGGCCACGCGGAGGTGGTGCTGCCGCCGTCGCCAGCGCTGGCCGCGGCGGCTGCCGCGATCGGCCAGCGCAATCTGCTCGTCGGGGCGGGCCATACGGTGCAAGGCATCGTGCCGTATCTCAAGGTGCGTGCGACGGGCGACGAGGAACCGCACGTGGTGCTGCAGGCGCTGCGCGTCGCGGGCGACGTCGAGCCGCTCCGCAATATTCGCCGCTTCATCCAGGCGCAGGTGTCGTCGATGGGGCAGATCGTGCCCGGCGCATTGGCGCTCGCCCTGCCGACGCATTTCAATCTCGATCAGTATTCCTATATCGACGTGCTCGAAGGGCGCGTGCCGGAGAGTGCGCTGGCGGGGCGGATCGTTTTTGTCGGCGACACGGCGACCGATCTCGCGGGCGGTCCATACCGGCTGTCCGCAGCGAGCGCGCCGCTGGCCCGCGTGCAGATCGATGCAATCGCCACCAATGCGCTGCTTCACGGCCGCATCGACCTGCGCGTGCCGCCGCTCGCGCAGATGGCGATCGGCGTGGGCATCGCGCTCGGCCTGATCGCGATCTGCGTGCTCACGCCGCGCCGCCGCCTGAACCTGTTCGCATTCGGATGGGCGGCCTTCGTCATCGCGGCGCTGTCCGTGCTGCCGCAGGTGAGCCAACGCTGGATGCCGGTCGGACCGGCGCTGGCGATCTGCATACTCGTCTATGCGGTGTATGGCTGGCGGCGCGCGAACAATGCGCACAGCGCGCTCCAGCGCGAGCTGGACGTGCTGCGTGCCGGGCCTGCGGGCGGCGTGCTGCCGCCGGTTCCGGACGATACGCGGTCCATCGACGAGATCGGTGACCTGATGCGCCGCATTCGCGAATCGCGCACCGCGTATGTCGAACTGATTCAGTCGCTGCCGTATCCGGTGTTCGTCGAGCAGGGCACGAAGCTCGTGCTGAGCAACGAGCAGGGGCGCGAACTGCTCGACCTGCTCGCGGGCGACGACAAGGACGAGGCGCATCGCGCGATCCTGTCGCTCACACGCAAGGAAAGCGCCGCTGCGAAGGCGTCGCGCGAAATCCGCACGGCCGAGCTGACGCTGAACGGGCGCACGCAGATGATGATGGTGACGCCGTTCGGCGACGGCACCGATCTCGCGGACGCGGGCAGCATGATCTGCTTTGTCGACGTGCACGAGATCAAGGCCGCGGCGGAGCGGGACCGGATGACGCTGCGGCACATGGCGCACGACCTGCGCAATCCGCTCGCGACGATGCTGCTGCTGCTCAACGAACACGGGGCGAGCGGGCGCCACACGGACGCGGATTTTCTCGCGAACCTGCAGCGGCTCGTCGATTACAGCCTGCGCGTCGCGCAGGAGTTCACGCAACTGTCGCGCGCCGAGCATCTCGACGCCCGTACCTACGTGCCGCTGGCCGCCGCGGATCTCGTGGCCGAGGCCGTCGATCAGGTCTGGCATGGCGCGGCGGCGAAGAAGATCGACGTCGAGGGGCCGCACGTGCACGGCGACGAAGCGTTCGTGCTCGGCAACCGCGACATGCTGTTGCGTTCGCTCATCAACCTGCTCGACAACGCGGTCAAGTACTCGCCGCCCGGAACGACGGTCGATGTCCACGTCGAGACGCAGGATGCTGAGGTCGTGATTCGTGTCGAGGATTGCGGCATCGGCATTGCCGCAGACGCGCTGCCGCATTTGTTCGAGCCGTTTTTCCAGGCAGCGGGTGCGAGCGACGATCCCACGCTCGGCGTCGGCCTCGGGTTGCCGCTCGTGCAGGCGGTCGTCACGCGGCACGGCGGCCGGATCGACGTCGCGTCGACGCTGGGCCGAGGCAGCAGCTTCACGATTCGTCTGCCGAGGGTCGAGGCGGACGCGCTGGCCGAATAGCGCGACCAGCGAGAAAACCCCGCGAGCTTGCGTTCGCGGGGCGGGATGAAAAACGGCATGCGCATCCTTCGATGCACGCTGTGTGCGCCGCGGCCGGTATTCCGGCACGCGGCGCACGTCATTTTTCAGCCGGGGTTATCGACCTTGGTAGACCTCCCACGCCTGATCCCACGCGGTACCCTTGCCGGGTTCGTAGGCCCACGCAGCCAGCGAGCACCAGCCGCTGAACGGCGCGGGCTTGCAGCGGTAGAGCTTGCCGTGGTTGGAGACGATGTCGCCCGGGGCGTACTTCGTGCCGTCCTTGTACGACGGGTGCGAGCTGCCGCTTTCGCTGCTGCCGGAACCGCCGCTTTCGCTGCCGCCCGAGCCGTTGCCGGAGCCGTTGCCCGAGCCATTGCCCGAACCGTTACCGGAGCCGTTACCCGAGCCGTTACCCGAGCCGCTGCTTTCGCCGATGAGCGTCCACGCGTCGGACCACGCGAAGCCCTTGCCCGGTTCATACGCGACCGGTGCAGCGGAGCACCAGCCGCTGAACGGGAACGGCTTGCACTGATACAGCTTGCCGCCGTTCGTCACGACGTCGCCAGCTTTGTACTGCGTGCCCGGCTTGTACTGCGGATGTGCACCGTTACCGCCGCTTTCACCGCCGCCGTTGCCACCGTTACCGCCGCTTTCACCGCCGCCGTCACCACCACTTTCCCCGCCGCCGGTCTGCGCGGCCTTCACGACCACCGAATGCTTCGCCGTCGCCGACAGCTTTCCGTCGCTGACCTTCACCTCGAACGTGAACGTCTTGTCGGCGCTGAGCGTCGGCGCGGTGAACGTCAGCGTCGCGCCGTTCTTTTGCGCTTCGATACCGCTCGGCACCGTCCAGGCGAACGTGAGCTTGTCGCCGTCCGGGTCGCTCGACTTCGCGGCGGACAGCGTGACCGTCTGGCCCGCATCGGCCGTTGCCGGGCCGCTCAGATGCGCGACGGGCGGCTGGTTCTCGACCGGCGGTGCGATCGTCGCTTCGGCCTTCGCCGTCACCGTGACGCGCGCGCTCGACGAAAGTCCGGCCGGGTCGGTCACCGTGACCTGGAACACGAAGTTCGTATCCTGCCCGACTGCGGGAATCGCGACGCTCGCCTTCACACTGGTTGCGTCGGCAATCGTGAGCGGCGCGCCTTGCACCTGCTCCCACTCGTAGGTCAGCTTGTCGCCGTCCGGATCGCGCGACTTCGATGCGTCGAGCGTGACGGTCTGCGCGCCGTTCACCGTCATGTTCTGACCGGCGTTGGCGACCGGCGGATGGTTGACCGGACCGCTGCCGCCTTCATCGTGGCCGAGACCCACGTGCATCGCGTTCAGGATGTCGCCGTCGTCGGCGTCGATTTCCCACGAGAACAGGCCGCCGAGTTGTTGCGCGCGCACATAGTCGCCCTTCGCGTGCACCGAGCGCGGATCGTCGAACGTGATCAGGTCGCCCGTGCTCTTGTTGAACACATAGGGGCCTTCCGCGGCCTGGTCGTAGTGGTACTCGTAGCCGTTGATGCCGACGCCGTTTGCGCCGATCATCTTCGCCTTCAGTTCCTTGTAGTCGATGACGCCCTTTTCCCACTGACCGGCGTGCGGCCCCTTCGCCGTGCCGGTGAATGGATTGCCGTCGGTGTAGCCCGACACGCCGGTCCAGCCGCGGCCATAGGCCGCCGCGCCGACGACGAGCTTCTTCGGATCGACGCCCTGCGCGATCAGCGCCTTGATCGAGTTGTCGGTCGTGTACACGGTGTCCGGCTTCCATGCCGGTGCGTACATCGCCGCCTGGTGACCCAGCTTCGTCAGACTGAACGCACCGTAATAGTCGTACGTCATGTCGAAGATGTAGTCCATGTACTTCGTGGCGTCCTTGTAGTTCACCACGTCGATCTTGTCCTTGCCCGAGCCGATTGCGGACGTCAGCTGGTAGGTCTTGCCGGTTTCCTGCGACAGGCCGTCGAGCATCTGCCGCAGTTCCTTCATCAGCGTGACGTAGAGCGGACCGTCCTTGACCGGATCGCCGATTTTCGGATTCGCGCCATTGCCGCCGGGGAATTCCCAGTCGATGTCGACGCCGTCGAAGAACTTCCACGTGCGCAGCAATTGCTCGACGGAATCGACGAACACCTTGCGCTTGGCCGCATCGTGCATCTGGAAGAACGGGTCCGAAAGCGTCCAGCCGCCGATCGACGGCAGGATTTTCAGGTCCGGGTTGCGCTTCTTCGCGGCCATCATCTGGCCGAGCACGCCCTTGAGCTTCGAGTTCGTGCCCTGACCCGGCAGCGACTTCGCCATTTCGCCGTAGATGTCGTGGATCGCGACGCTGAAATCGGGCAGACCGGAGCAGCTCGACTGCAGCGTCTTGAACGAGTTCGGCATGTCCTGCGCGAGCGACGCATTCACGTTCGCGCCGCCGCAGATCGGCACGAAGCCGTAGAGCAGGTGCGTGAGGTTATCGACCGGTACGTTGTCCACATTGAACTTGCGCTCATAGATCGACCACGTCGCGAAGTAAGTGCCGACCACTAAGCCCGACTTGTTCGCATACGACTTGTGATGCGAGCTCGCGTTGTTCGGCAGATCGTCCGCGAGTTCGGAGACGGTGTCGAACACGGTCACCGAGAGCGGCGTGCTGTCGCTGGAGGCGCCGTTCGCGTCGATTGCGCGCACCTGCATCTTCTTCACGCCGGGCGTCGCCACGTTCGCGAAGACCGTGCCGCTTTGCGCCGTGCCCGGCGTCAACTGGATCTCGGACGACGGGTCGACCACGCCGTCGACCACTGCGACGGCCTTCACCGCCGTGCCGCCGCTCCAGATGTTGAACGGCAGCGGCACGTTGACCTGCTTGTTCAGCTTGACGACGTCCTTGTAGGCGGGCGCGCCGCTATTGGCTTTTTCCAGATTGATCTCGACGAAGCCGTGCGGCTGCGACGTGATTTCGTACGCCTTGAGGTTGGGTGTGCCGGGCGCGGCGAGCGCCGCGTTCGCGAAACAGAGCGCGCTGGCCGCTGCAATCGTCGCGGTGACGAGTACAGGGATTCTGCCGGCCGCGATGGCGGGCATCGGGTGGCGGGAAGGTTTATTCAAGCTCAATTTAATCGTCGTCCTTGATGAATGAAATGGGGGCTGGGAAACCCTGCGCATTGTTTTCATCCCGGACGGGACCGCCAATCAACCTCAACGTTGTCTCAACGCAGGCTCAGCGTTTCCGGCCCGCAACCCTGATGCCCGCCGCCGCCGCGATTCTTTGAGGAATTGCTAATGATGATTCACGGTGCTGCGGCCTTCATCGAAACTCCGTTCCGCGCTGCACGGATTGCCAATGGGTCACGCATTCGGCAACGCATCCGGCAGCGCATTCGCGCCGGAGGATTTGCCGGCAACGATCCACTTCGCTATCGAAAGCGATATCGACAGACCGATCATTCGACACCAGACTATGAGTAATCGCCGTACCCTCTTCAAACTGTCGCCGCTCGTCGCGTGCGCATCCATGTTCTTCGCCCAGCACGCGGCCGCGCATGGCTATCTGTCCGAGCCGCCGTCGCGCAACCTGCTGTGCAGCTCGCACGCGGGCAAGGCCCAGAACTTCAACTGCGGCCAGGTCACGTGGGAGCCGCAAAGCGTCGAAGGCAAGCAGGGCTTCCCGCAAGCCGGTGCACCGGACGGCCAGATCGCGAGCGGCGGCATTTCGCAATTCAGCGAACTGAACGCGCAGTCGGTCGACCGCTGGAAGATCAACGACATCAAGCAGGGCGCGCACAACTTCAAGTGGGTGTTCACCGCACCGCACAAGACGAAGGATTTCAAGTACTACCTGACGAAGCAGGGCTGGAACCCGAACGCGAAGCTCACGCGCGATCAGTTCGACCTCACGCCGTTCTGCACGATCGACGCCCACGGCAAGAAAGCCGATGCTATCGGCGCGCATAACTGCACGATTCCAACGGATCGCACCGGCCATCACGTGATGCTGGCGACGTGGCACGTCGCGGATACGTCCAACATGTGGTACAACGTCGCCGACCTGAACATCAAGTCGGACGGCGGCACGGTCGATCCGGTCGAGCCGGTCAAGCCGGAGTGGTCGACGGTCGGCAGCATCGCGCCGACGATGGACCTGAACGTCGGCGATACGGTCACGAACCGCGTGTTCAAGTCGAGCGGCGAAGTGCCGTCGATGAAGACGACGGTGACGATCGGCACGGCGGAGCAGGGCGAGCGCAACATGTGGTCGATGCTGCTCGCGAAGGAAATCAACCGCGCGCAAAGCGCGAGCCTGCTCGCGGGCATCGAGCGTGACGGCGTCATCGAACCGGCGCTCGGCAAGAACGACGTGTATGCGAAGAGCGGCAGCGGCGTCGTGCGCACCGAAACGACGATCGAGCAAAAGCCCGAAGTCGGCATCGACGAAGGCTTCAGCATCACGAGCAACTCCGAGTTCAAGATCCAGAACGGCAAGGCGACCGCGAAATTCTTCGTGAAGCTCAACCACCAGAAGGACACGAACGTCGCAGTGAAGGTGTACGACGCAACGAATTCGCTGGTCGGCTCGAAGTCGCTGAAGATGCAGACGCAGGGCGACGTGAGCGTCGACATCGCGAACGCGAAGGCGGGTGCGCATACGGCGGTTGCGACGTCGCAGATCGACGGCGGCACGCTGAAGCAGGAAACCGTCACGTTCAAGCTCGTCGGCGAACCCACCGGCGGCGAATCGGGCGGCGACGGCGCGAAGTGCCACGCTGACTGGAAGAAGGGCACCGCCTACAAGACCGACGGCAAGGTGCAGCACAAGGGCCGTATTTATCAGGCCCGCTGGTGGACCCGCGGCGAGATGCCGGGCGATCCGGCGACCACGGGCCCGGACTATTCCGGCAAGGTCTGGCGGGACCTGGGCGCCTGCAGCAAGTAAGTCGTTGCTTTGACTTCGAAGACCGCGCATCGGCCCGATGCGCGGTTTTTTTCGTTTCCCCGGCGACTTTTGAGACTTCGTTGAGCTTGATTGAGGCGATGTCGATCAACCGGGAAAATGCCTTCATCGACAGTCTTCACGCATCTCTTCTGACGCCGCGCCATACAAGCGTTGCAACCCGGCGCGCCGCACCGGACCTCGATCAAAACCGATCGTCATCCCAACGAGGATTGAAATCTTGAAACTCAATCGTGCATTTCGCGCGGGCAGACCGCTGCGCGCGCAACAAGGCTTCACGCTGCTCGAACTGCTGGTCGTGCTGCTCATCATCGCGCTGCTCGCGGGCTATGTCGGCCCGAAGCTCTTTTCGCAGGTCGACAAGGCGAAGGTCAAGACGACCGAGGCGCAGATGAAGACGCTCGGCGACGCGCTCACGCAGTTCCGTCTCGACACGGGCCGCTATCCGGGCGCGGAGGAAGGGCTCGACGCGCTGGTCGTCGAGCCTCAGGGCGCGGAAGGCTGGAACGGGCCGTATCTCGCGAAGGCGGTGCCCAGGGACGCGTGGGGGCGTGCGTATCAATGGAACGTGCCGGGCCGCGACGGCGAGGCGGAAATCGTGTCGCTGGGGCGTGATGGCCGACAGGGCGGGAGTGGGGTCGATGCGGATCTCGTCTACGGCATGTAAGCGCAGCTTGCGCGCGCAAGCGTGCAAGCTGCTCGCGACGGCAGGCATGGCGGTGTGCGCGACCTGCGCCGCCGCGAAGGATTGCTGGACCCGCGCGGGCGAACGGTACGGCATCGATCCGCTGCTGCTCGCGGCGATTGCGAAGGTCGAATCCTCGATGGACCCGCGCGCCTTCAATCGCAACAGCAACGGCACCTACGACATCGGACTCATGCAGATCAACAGCACGCACCTGCCGCGCCTCGTCAAAGTGGGCGTGACGCGCAAGCGGCTGATCGACGAGCCGTGCACGTCGATCGACACGGGCGCGTCGATCCTGGCGGGTTTCATCGACCGCCACGGCTATACGTGGAATGCGGTCGGCGCGTATAACGCCGGGTCGTCGCCGAAGCGCGCGCCCGCTCGCAAGGCGTATGCGACGAAGGTGTGGGAAACGTACACCGAACTCACGCGAGATCGCGCGACGAGCATGGCCGAACTCGCGCAGTGGGCGCAATGAGCGTGCAGGCATTCGACGTCCGTCTGCTCATCGACGGCAAGCTGGTCGAGCGCGTCGTTCACGGCCGCGACGAAGCGGATGTGCGCGCGCAGCTCGGCGCGTCGTCCGGGATCGTGCTGAAGGTTGGCCGCCGCGCGCGCTTTGGCGCGCGCCGCAAGGCGCCGGCTTTCGCGCTCACGCTGTTTTTGCAGGAGCTTTCAACGCTGCTCGATGCGGGCCTCGTGCTGATCGAGGCACTCGAAGCGCTGCGCGACAAGGCGGGCGCGGATCGCGGCTCGAAGCCCGTACTCGACCGCGTGGTCGCGGTGATGGTCGAGGGCCAGCCGTTCTCGAAGGCGCTCGCGAAGCAGCCAGATGTGTTTCCGGCGCTGCTCGTCGCCACCATCGAATCGGCTGAAGGCAGCGGCCAGTTGCCGGTCGTGCTGAAGCGCTACCTGCAGTACGAAACGCGCATCGCGCAGATCCGCAAGCGGGTGACGGGCGCGCTCGTCTACCCGGCGCTCGTGATCGGCATCGGCTGCGCGATTCTGATGTTCATGGCGTTTTTCGTGATTCCGCGCTTCGCGACGGTGTTCGAAACCATGAACACGCTGCCCGCGACCGCGCGCGCGATGCTCGCGTGGTCGACCCTGCTGGCGGAGCACGGCGGCGCGATTGGCTTCGCGCTTGTGGCGGCGGCCGTGCTCGCAGTGGGCGCGATCCGTGGCGGCGCGGCAAAGCGGCTGGGCGCGCGGCTGATGTGGCGCGTGCCGAAAGTGCGCGATATCGCCGGGCTATTCGCGCTGACGCGTTTCTACCGCACGACGGGCCTTTTGATCGAGGGCGGCACGCCCGCGCTCGGCGCGCTCGAACTTGCGGGCAAGACGCTGCCCGCGCAGCATCGCGCACGGCTCGACGCCGCGCTCGTCGAGCTGCGTGCGGGCCGGACCGTATCGGCCGTGCTCGCGCAGCACGCGCTGACGACGCCGGTTGCCGAACGGCTGCTGCGGGTTGGCGAACAGAGCGGCGATCTCGGCGGGATGTGTGAGCACATCGCGCAGTTCCACGATTCGGCGCTCGACCGCGCAATCGAGATGGCCAGCAAGGTGTTCGAACCGGTGCTGATGCTCGTGGTCGGCGGCATCGTCGGCGCGGTGGTCGTGCTGCTCTATATGCCGATTTTCGAACTCGCGGGCAGCATTGGCTGACCGCTCCGCAGCGCGATGCGCGGCCATAACCGCGCAGGATAACTGAACATGCCTACCAATTTTCTCGCTGGAATCTGGCAGACCGAAGCGGCCGACGCCGGGCTCGGCATCGCCGACTACGTCTCGCGCATGATCGCCAGCGACCCGCGCCTGCTCGACGAAGCGGCCGTCGCGCTCGGCGTGCACGCGTTTCAGCCGGATGTGCTGCAAGCGGCCGGGATGCGTTTTGACCTGCTGCCGCTGCATGATGCGTTGACGCTGCGCGTGCTGCCGGTCGAACTCGACGGCGCGCCGTATTTCGTGCTCGCCGATCCGTTTTCGCGCGCGGCGCGCGACGCATTGCTCGCGCGCTTTCCGAATGCGTCGGCGGTGACCGCGATGAGCATGCCGGGCGAGGTCGAGCGGCTGCTGAAGGATGCCGAAGCGAACGAGCGCCTGATGGACGGCGACGTGACGCTCGGCCCGCACGGCGATTCGCTCGCGCAGGCCATCGAGTCGATCACGCCCGCGAGCATCGCGAAGGACGAGAGCCCGATCATCCGGCTCGTCAACATGACGCTGTACGACGCGCTGCAAAGCCGTGCGAGCGACATTCACCTGGAAGCGGCGCCGGACGGGTTGGCGATCCGCTACCGGATCGACGGCGTGCTGCAGGCGATCCGGCGCATTCCGGGCGTCGATGTCGCGACGCAGACGATGTCGCGCCTCAAGGTGCTCGCGTCGCTCGATATCGCCGAGAAGCGCGTGCCGCAGGACGGCCGCTTCAAGGTCGTTCTGCAGGGGCGCGAGATCGATTACCGCGTGTCGGTGATTCCGGGCACGCACGGCGAGAATGCCGTGCTGCGCGTGCTCGACAAGTCGCAGCGCGGCGAGCGGATCAGCCTCGACGTGCTCGGCTTCGACGCGCACACCGCGCGGCGCGTGCGTGCGCTCGCCAACCGGCCGTATGGGCTGATGCTCGCGACCGGCCCGACCGGCAGCGGCAAGTCGACGACGCTCTATGCGGTGCTCTCGGAGCTCAACCACGGCGAAGACAAGATCGTCACGATCGAGGACCCGGTCGAATACGAATTGCCCGGCGTGCTGCAGATTCCCGTCAACGAGCGCAAGGGGCTGACCTTCGCGCGCGGGCTGCGCGCGATCCTGCGGCACGACCCGGACACCGTGATGGTCGGCGAGATCCGCGACGAAGAAACGGCGTCGATTGCGGTGCAATCCGCGCTGACCGGCCACCGCGTGCTGTCGACCGTGCATGCGAACGACGGCTTCAGCGTGATCGACCGCTTCATCTACATGGGCGTCGAACCGTCGACGTTTCTTGAGGCGCTGAACGGCGTCGTGTCGCAGCGGCTCGTGCGGCGCATCTGCGCCACGTGCGGTAACGCGCACGGCGGCGCGGACGGCGACGGCAGCGCACTCGAGGGTGCGTCGCTCGACGATCTGCGCCACCTCGTGACGCCGGGCGCGGGCTGCGACGCGTGCCGCGGCACCGGCTATCACGGCCGGATCGGTCTTGCCGAGATCCTGACGCTCGATGCGCCGATGAAATCCGCGCTGCTTGCGCGCTCGCTCGACAGGCGCGAGCAGGCGCTTGCAGACAACGCCGACTACCAGTCCATGCGCGACGCCGCGCTGGCGGCGATTCGCCAGCGCTTGACCACGTTCCAGGAGGTGCAGCGTGCAATCGATCTTCAATGATGTTTATGCCGTCGCGGATGCGCAGCGCTTGCGCGTCTGGAACGGCGCCGGGGCGCGCGATTACGTCGGCGAGTCGGCGTTCGCGGTGGAGCACGGCGGCGATCCGGCGGTTGCGCTCGCAACGGTGCTCGGTGCGCTGCCGAAGGTGCGCGGCGCGTTTCGCAACCGGCTCTATCTGCGCATTGGGCATCCGTGGACGCACGCGGCGGTGTTGCCGTGGCAGTCGGGGCTGTGGTCCGAGTCCGCGTGGCAAGCCTATGCACGCGCGCTGTTCGAGGCGCGCGCGCTGCGCGTGCCGCTTGCGGTGCGCGTCGCGTATGCACGCTTCGGCGGTGCGCGGCTCGCCGTTGCGCTGCACGACGACGTGCTGCGCACCTGCGCCGAGGTGAGCCGTGCGGCGGGCTGGCAACTCGCGGGCTGCCGCGATGCGCTTTCGGCTGCGTTATCCGCTGCGCTCCAGAAACAACGGGCAAGCCTCGGTGCGGGCGATTACCGCTTCGTACTGTTGCAGCCCGGCGTCGTGACGTGCCTCTTCTGTTGCGGTGGCGAATGGCGCGATGTCGTTACGCTGCCGCGTCACGCGGGGCAGCATCTCGGCGATCTGATCGGCGCTGCGGCGCTGATGTGCGGTCAGCCGACGGAGGGCCGGACCTTCGTGAGCACGCTCGATGCGCACGAGCGCATCGACGAGTGCATCGACATGCGCGATGGCAAGGACGACGCCCATGTTCACGATGGCGGCGCGACGCTGCCCGACCGGCTGCGGGCCGAGGTGGCGGCATGAGGTCGCTGGATTTCGCGCCCGTGCGGCGCCGGATTACGCCATGGGCCGCCGCCATGATCGGCGCGGCGGCGCTCACCGCCGCATTCGCCGCCGAGGAGGCGGTGCGCGTCGAAGCGCTGAATGACGAGGTCGAACAGATCCAGGCGCAGCTCGACCAGCGACAGCGCGCGCACGAACGCGAACAGCGCCGCCGGAAAAGCATGACGCCGGAGCAGAAACGGATCGAGCGCGTGATCGCCGCGCAGCAGACGCACACGGAAGGCTCGGCGCTGCCGGTCGTCGACCGGATCGAGCGCGCGTGGTCGCCCGACCTCGCGCTGACTTCGCTGAGCGTCGACAAGGCAGGCACCGTCGCGCGGATCGAAGGCGGCGCGGCAAGCCTGTCGCATATCTATCAGTTCGTCGAACGTTTGAACGACGGGCGCGCCGAACGGCGCACCGGCCTGCTGCAGCACCGCGCGAAGGCGGTCGATGGCCGGACGATCCATCTCTTCAGCGTGAGCGTCGAATGAACATGAACATCAGGACCCGCATCGATTTCGGCCAGTTGCGCGAGCGCGCCCGCTGGTGCGCTTACGCGGCTGGACGCCGGCTCGGCGTATCAGGGATCGTGGCCGTGGCCGTGGTCGCCGCCGTGCCGGTCGCTTACGCCTGCTACTTGAATCCCGAGACGGAACGGCTCGATGCAGAGCGTGCTGCCGCGCGCAAGGCGCTCGCCGCGATGCAGAAGCCGGGCGCGGCGCAGAACGCGCATGGCATGACGCTGCGCGACGTGCAGAAGCTGCGCGTGCGCGAACAGGCGTATTCGGTGTTCGAACTGCTTGAGCAGAACGGCATCGTGCGCAAACACGCGACCTACCGGCACGAGATCGAGGCGAAGGGCAAGCTGCGTCGGCTGACGATCGACATCGCCGCGTCGGGACCGTATGCCGGGCTGCGCGAGGCATTGCGTGCGATCGCGGATCAACCGATGGCGCGGGTCGAGAGCGTCGCGCTCGAACGCGACAGGATCGACACCGCGCAGCTTGAGATCAACCTGCGCGTGAGCCTGCTGGGGCCGGACGCATGACGGCCTCGCTTCGCACCCGGCAACGCGTCGCGCGCGCGGCATCGCTTGCATGTGCCGTGGCGGCGTTAGCTGCCGTGGCGCCCCTCACGTCCGTTGCATTCGCTGACGAACCCGTTGGCAACACAACCGATGTGTCCGTATCGGTCGATCTGTTTCCTGCGCAACGTTGGGACGCGCTCGGCGAGCTTGCTGCACCCGAGATTCCCGAGATGCCTGCGCAGATCGATCCCGACGAGTTCGGCGGCGCCGACGTCGCCGCGCCCGAGCCCGAACCCGAACCGGCTGCGCCGCCGTTCGCGGTGACAGGCGAATGGCGCGAGGGCGGGCGGCGCGTGGTCGTGGTCGAAACCGTGCTCCAGGCCGCGCTCGAGACCGGGCCCGAAGCCGGGCCCGAAGCCGGGCCCGAACTGCGGCTCCTGTGCGAGCGCCGCTGCGACGTGCGCGGCGCGGTCGGGCCGGGTGACGAGATCGCCCCCGGCTACCGGCTGAAACATCTGACCGATCGCGAGGCGTTGATCGTCGACGCCAACGGCGCCGAAATCGCGCTGCCCACGCCGGGACTCACGCCCTGAATCCGGCTTCTTTCAACCTGCATCGAACCTCATCATGAAACGTGTCGCCAGTCTGCTCGTCCTGCTCGCAGCGTTCTCGCTGACGGGCTGCGCGGGCACCGCATTCCACTCCGTTGCGACGGATACCGCGTCCGCGGCCAACGAACTCGCCGCGCTGAAGACGCGGCAGCAGGCCGCCCCGGACGATCTCGATCTCGCCGCCGCCGTGCCGACGCGCCAGCAGGACTACGTGCGCATCGAGCTGAAAGAGGCCGAAGCCGATGCGTCGCAAGGCGAATACGGGGCCGCGATCGAGCATCTCGCCAACGTGCTGCGCGAGGAGCCGGGCAACCTGAAGGCGCAACAGGATCTGCGCCGGATCGAGCGCCGCCAGCAGATACAGATCGACTATGCGCGCGCGGCGCGCCTGCGCGACAGCCGCCCGCAGGAAGCGCTCGAAATCGTGCGCGGCATCCTCGCGGAGCAGCCGAACCACCCGGAGTCGAAGCGCCTGAACGACGCGCTGCTGCGCGCGTCGAAGGCGAGCCGCACCACGCGGCCGCAGCTCGCCGACGCGCTGCGCAAGCCGGTGTCGCTGAATTTCCGCTCGCAGCCGCTGTCGGGCATCTTCGACGTGATCTCGCGCATGTCCGGCGTGAACTTCGTGTTCGATCGCGACGTGCAGGTCGATCGGCCCGCGACGCTGCTCGCCGGGCGCACGACCGCCGAGGACGCGATCAACCTGCTGCTGCGCACCAACCAGCTCGACAAAAAGGTGCTCGACAGGCACACGCTGCTGATCTACCCGGCGCAACCGGACAAGGCGCGCAACTACCAGGAGTTCGCGCTGCGCACGTTCTTCCTCTCGCATGCGGACGCGAAGTCCGTGATGGCCGCGCTGCGCCAGATGATCAAGCCGAAGGACGTGTACGTCGACGAGCGCATCAACGCGGTCGTCGTGCGCGATACGCCGGAAACGATCCAGGTCGCCGAGCGCATCGTGATGGGACTCGACATTGCGCAGTCGGAAGTCACGCTCGACGTGCAGGTGCTCGAACTGAACATGAACGACAGGATCGACCTAGGCGTCCAGTATCCGGGAAGGATCCAGTTCAACGCGCACGGCGGCGACGGTTCGCTGCCGACGACGCTTGGCGACCTGCTCCGGATCAACCGCGACCGGATCGGCGTGTCTGGCGACACCGGCGTGCTGTCGGCGGCGATCAATATGCTGCAGAAGCAGGGCAAGACGAAGACGCTCGCGAATCCGAAGATCCGCGTGCGCAACATGGAGAAGGCCAACATCAAGATCGGCGAGCGCGTGCCGATCGTTACGACGACCAACGCGAACGGCGTCGTCAGCGAATCGGTCAGCTACCAGGACGTGGGCCTGATCCTGAAGGTCGAGCCGCGCATCAGCCTGAACGACGAAGTGAGCGTGAGGGTGAACCTCGAAGTCAGCAGCATTCTGTCGAAGGAAACGACGAAGACGGGCCTCGTTGCGTATGCACTCGGCACGCGCAACGCCGAGACGCTGATGACCGCGAAGAACGGCGAGACGCAGATTCTCGCGGGCCTCGTCAAGCGCAGCGAAAGCGACGACATCATAGGGCTGCCGGGGCTGTCCGGGCTGCCCGTGATTGGCCGCCTGTTCGGTACGAACGCGACGGCCAGCGAGAAGTCCGAGATCGTGCTGCTGGTCACGCCGCACATCGAGCGCAACCTCGACCTGCCGGAAGCCGCTGTGACGACGTTCTTGTCCGGCACGGAAACCCGCATCACAACCGAGGCGCTGACGCTCGATGCCGCGTTCGCGCCGGGCGATGCGGCGCGCACGACGCCGCCCGAACTCGACGAGCCGATCCTGCCCGGCGATGCCGATGACGAAGTGGCCGGTGAAGCGGCCGATGAAGCGGCCAATGAAGCGGCCAATGAAGCGGCCAATGAAGCGGCCAATGAAGCGGCGGGTGAAGTAACCGGCCCAGCCGGTGCGGCGCAATCGAACGCACTGCAGGCGGCCTTGAGCCCGGACGATGCGCAGGCGGAGGATGCCGACGCGCACTCGCCGCACGGCACGGGGATGATCCGGACGCGCGGCGCCGAAGCCACGGCGCCGCATCCGCAAACGAATGCGGATCGATTCGTGCGCGCGCTGGATGCGGCCTTACGGCTTCCGGCCGCGCCCGGCACGTCGGCGCGCATAGCCGTGCGCTCCGGAGCATTGACGTGACGGCACGGCCCCGCCGCCGCGCGCGCGGCTTCACGCTGATCGAACTGCTCGTGGCGTTGACGCTGCTCGCGTTGCTCGCGACCGTCGCGCTGCCGCTGTCCGATCTCGTCAAGCGGCGTGCGAACGAGGCGGAACTGCGGCGCGCGCTGGTGACGATCCGCACCGCGCTCGACGCATACAAGCGCGCGGCTGACGCGGGCCGCATCGAACGCAGTGTCGACGAGAGCGGCTATCCGGAGGATCTGCGCGCGCTTGTCGACGGCGTCGAGGACAAGAAGAGCGCGAACGGCGAGCGTCTCTATTTCCTGAGGCGGATTCCGGCCGATCCGATGTGCGACTGCGAAGGCACTGCGCCGGAAGCGATGTGGGAAACCCGCAGCTACGCCAGCGATCCGGACGCGTTCTCGCCGGGCGCAGACGTGTTCGATGTGCGCTCACGCAACCGAATGGAAGGGCTGAATGGCGTCCCGTACCACCAGTGGTAGGCACACGCGCGGCTTCACGCTGATCGAGCTGCTCGTCGTGATGGCGATCATCGCGGCGCTGACGGCGCTCGTCGCGCCCGGCTATCTGAAGCAGGGCGACCGCGCGAAGGAAACCGTGCTGCGCCACAATCTGAACACGCTGCGCGAGTCGATCGACGACTACCGCGCGGATCACGGGCGCGATCCGGACTCGCTGCAGGCGCTCGTCGACGCCCGCTATCTGCGCGACGTGCCGATCGATCCGCTGACCGGCAGGCGCACCACCTGGGTGCTCGTGCCGGGCGAAACCGGTGGTGTGTACGACGTGAGGAGCGGCGCGAAGGGCCGTGCGCTGAACGGGGGCGAGTATGCGGCGTGGTGAGCGCGGACCGCATATCCGGCGCCATTCGGCGCGCGGCATCGCGTATCTCGGGGTGCTGTTGCTGACCGGCGCGCTGGCGCTCGGTGCGACCCAGGCCGCGCGGATCTGGAAGACGGTCCAGCAGCGCGACCGCGAAGCGCAACTGCTGTTTGTCGGCGACCAGATTCGCCAGGCGATTGCGCATTATTACAATTCGGCGGAGGGCAGCCGGTTCCCGCCGTCGCTCGATGCGCTCGTCGAAGACCGTCGCGGTCCGCAGCCGTTGCGCCATCTGCGGCGCGTGTATCCGGACCCGCTGACGCGCAGCCGCGAATGGGGCCTCATCGAGGCGCCGGAAGGCGGCGTGATGGGCGTCTACAGCAAAGCGGAGGGCAGGCCACTGAAGCAACAGGGTTTTCCGGACGACTATGCGGGCTTCGACGGCAAGGACGCGTATGCTGACTGGGCGTTCGTGTATCTGCCGTCACCGATAGCCGCCTCACCGCAGGCATCGCCGACGTCCTCGGCATCGCCTGGCAGTCCGTAAAGCCCATCGAACAGGGAGTGGAAATGATTGTCGGTATTCTGGAAGACATGGTGACCCAGGCGAATACCGTGGCTGCCTGGCTGGAGAAGGCGGGGTATGAAGTGATCGTGCGCCACGACGGCGACAGCTTCATCGCGCTCGTGCAGAACCAGCGCGTGGACGTGCTGCTGCTCGACTGGGACGTGCCGGGCAAGTCGGGCGTCGAGGTCATGAGCTGGGTGCGCGGCCAGTTCGGCGGGCAGATGCCGATCGTGATCATGACGCATCACGACGGCGAGGAGGACATCGTCTACGGCCTGAACAACGGCGCCGACGACTACCTGATCAAGCCGTTGCGCGAGCGCGAGCTGATCGCCCGCGTTGGCGCGCAGGCGCGCAAGTATTACCCCGAGCAGCGCCAGGGCAAGCGCATCGAAATCGGCCACTTCGCGCTGGATCCCGAGGCACACGCGGCGCTCGTCGCGGACGTGCCGGTCGAGTTGTCGCAGCGCGAGTTCGATCTCGCGCTGATGTTGTTCGAGAACGTCGGGCGGATCGTGCCGAAGGATGCGCTGATCAAGCGGATCTGGGGCGGCATCGACCGTAAATACGACGCGACGCTCGCGACCTATGTCAGCAAGCTGCGCTCGCGTCTCGGGCTGCGTTCGAAAAACGGGCTCGTGATTTCGACGATCTACAACCACGGCTATCGGCTCGAACGGGTGTAATTCTCCGGGCGCATCGGCGCGCGGCCGGATCGGCGGTCCGCGTCAGCAGTTCGTCAGCAACGCGTCGCGCCAAGCGACGCCGCTCGCACACCACGAGGCGCATCGCTCGATGCGCGGAATCGACGCCAATATTCGGTAACGGATGAGCCGTCTGTGGGGCCGCCACGGTGGAATAGCGCCCCGGCGCCGGTCGTTTTGGAGTTGACACGTACGTGCAGTCCGGCGTTGCCGATCGGCCCACGGCAGAATGCGCGCCGCGTGCCAGGCGTATCGATGGGGTCTTCACGGCACCGGCGCGCATCGCGCGCGCCGCGTGACCGGTCCATCGCCAGGGGCGACATCATGCGCAAACTTCCCGGCTTCGCCATTGTGTGCTGCGCGCTGGCGGTCGGTTCGACATCGGCCGTGTCGCAGCAAGTCATGGACACGCCGTCTGCTGGTCCCGTCTGCCGGACGGTCACGGGAACCGCCGACATTGACGGCACGCCGCAGCAGTTCAGCGGCCTTGCGTGTCTGCAGCCGGACGGCACATGGACCATCGTGCAGGCCGACTACGGCACGCTCTCCTATCCCGCGGAGGCGTGGCCGGCCTACGGCTGGTGGCCGCCCGTGGCGGTTGGGGCGTCGTTCATCTTCATCGACCGCTTTCATCGTTTCCACCCGATAAGAACCGTCCGGTTCGTCCACCCCGGCATGCATGGCGGCTTTCGAGGCGATGGCTTTCGAGGCGGCAGCTTTCGAGGCGACGGTTTTCGACGCGACGGCTTTCGAGGCGGCTTTCGAGGCGGCTTTCACGGCGGCTTTCACGGCGGCCACATGATTCGGGGCGGTATGGGCGGCGGGCATCATCGCTAACGCCATGGCGATGGCGGGCGGTTGCGCGGGCGCCCGCTTTTTGTTCCGCGGCGTGGAGCCGGTCTTTCTTTGTAGCCTTGATACCAAGGCCTCCGCATCAAATTGCGTGCGCAATCAAAACGAGAATCATATGAGCACCATGCGGCGCGCTTGCGTGCGTATGCAACGCGTTGCGCTTCCTTGAGCTTCATGTGGACTTCGAGACGCTGCGTTGCGCCACCCGATCGGGGCGCTGCACCGTGGCGCGCGTTGCGTGAAGAATGGACCTATGCGGGGTGCGTGGGCTGCGGCGGGCGAACAGACACGTTGCTGCATCTGCGCGAGTTATTTTGAGCGGATCGCGCGGAATTTGAGGGAGTGACTGTGCACATAAAGCAAGCACAGGGCGCGATCCTGTGCAATGATCGTGCGCAACTGCACGCGGCGCACACGGGTAAAACCCGAGGCCGCTATGACATCCGCCTGCCGGACACCAGGGTAAATGCAAGGGTGGCGCGTAAGTTTGTGGTAAGTGAGTGCGGTTATCGTCGTTCGAGGCTATATAAAACACAAAACGCAGTCTGCAATTGCAATGAAATAAATATATGGCCTTCTGTTGCTTGCTCGGCAGCTGAATTCATGAAGGAGACAAAAGTATGCTGGAATCAGTCCTGCGGGAAGAGCGCGTGTTCGCGCCGTCCGCGCAAATGGTGGCGAACGCGACGGTGTCGGGCATGGACGCCTACAACGCACTGTGCGCGGAAGCCGAGCGCGATTACGAGGGCTTCTGGGCGCGTCTCGCACGCGAAACCCTGAGCTGGCACAAGCCGTTCTCGAAGGTGCTCGACGAATCGAACGCGCCGTTCTACACGTGGTTCGAGGATGGCGAACTCAACGCTTCGTACAACAGCCTCGACCGTCACGTCGAAGCGGGCCTTGGCGAGCGCGTCGCGAT
>NZ_JBHSMP010000025.1:0-114067 GCF_042655705.1 Paraburkholderia denitrificans
CGCAGGCGCGAGCGCCAGATGTGTGGTTTTCGCGACGCATTTCGCACACAGGCCTTTCTCTCATGTTTCGGACCGATCCGGCAGCACTTCGCATTGCCCAGACATCAGATGAACGCGGTATGTCATCGCACCATACTCAATAAACGCCTCGCCGTCTGGCATGGTTGGACCGTCGACTCTAAATCCGATCATGCCATCTGATCAGGATACCTACGTTTAGCCAGAAACATAGACTGTGCTCGTCAAGTTGACAAAGCCAGTGCCACACCGAGCGTCATGGCTTCGGAAACCCCTGCCATCGTGACACCAGGAATCAGGTTATTGCAGATCTTCGCTACCTGCCCCGTACCCACATCCCCACAACCGGTCAACGCAGGCTGATAGTGGTGTTGACGCCCTCGTTCACCGTTGCGTCGTCGAACCAGCGCGCGGTGACAGTCTTGGTCTGCGTGTAGAACTGCACAACCTGCTTGCCGTACGGGCCGAGATCGCCGAGCTTCGAACCGCGTGAACCGGTAAAGCTGAAGTACGGGACCGGCACAGGAATCGGAATATTGATGCCGACCTGGCCGATATCGATCTCGCTCTGGAATTTGCGAGCGGCCGCTCCGCTCTGCGTGAACAGGCCCACACCGTTACCGAACGGATTGCGGTTGACAAGCGCAATCGCCTCGTCAAGCGTAGCCACCTGGAGTACCACGAGCACCGGTCCGAAGATTTCGGTCTTGTAGATATCCATGTCGGTCGTGACATCCGAGAAGATCGTCGGCCCGATGAAGTTGCCGTCTTCGTATCCCTTGACAACCACGTCGCGGCCATCCAGCAGCAGCGTCGCGCCCTCCTTCACACCCGTTTCGATCAGGCCCAGCACACGTTGCCTTGCGGCCCGCGACACCACCGGCCCGATGTCCGTATTCGGTTCGCTGCCTGCATTGACTTTCAGCAGCTTCGCCTTTTCGACCAGTTCCGGCAGCCATTGCGCGGACGAACCGACTAGCACAACGACCGAGGTCGCCATGCAGCGCTGCCCCGCAGCGCCAAAACCCGCACCCGCCAACGCGTTGAGCGTGTGTTCGCGATTGGCGTCAGGCAGCACCACGGCGTGATTTTTTGCGCCCATCATCGACTGCACCCGCTTGCCGTGCTCACTGCCGAGGCGGTACACGTGCGTGCCCACTGCGGTCGAGCCGACGAAAGACACCGCCTTCACATGCTCGTGCGTGCAAAGTGCATCCACCACTTCCTTACCACCGTGCACGACGTTGAGCACGCCCTTCGGCACACCGGCCTGCAGCGCAAGCTCGACCAGCATCATGGTCGACAGCGGATCCTGTTCCGACGGCTTCAACACGAACGTGTTGCCGCACACGATCGCCATCGGAAACATCCACAGCGGAATCATCGCCGGGAAGTTGAACGGCGTGATGCCGGCGCAGACGCCGACCGGTTGGCGCAGCGTATACGTGTCGACGGCGCCCGCCACGTTCTCCGAAAATTCGCCCTGCTGAAGCGTTCCAATGGATGCCGCATGTTCCACCACCTCGAGGCCGCGGAAGACATCGCCTTCGGCATCGGGAATGGTTTTGCCCTGCTCCGCGCTTAGCGTTACCGCGATCCGTTGCAGGTTCTCCCGGATCAACGCCTGAAGCTTCAGCATGATCCGCATGCGGGTGCCGATCGGCGTCTTTTTCCAGGTGGCAAAGGCAGCGTGTGCCGACTGCACGGCCGCCTCGATCTCTTCCCGCGTCGCAAAAGGCACGTATGCCAATACCTCCTGCGTTGCAGGATTGGTGACCTCTCGCCATTCCGTTGTTCTGGAGTCGACGAACTCTCCGTTAATCAGCAGTTTTACCTTCTGAATACCTGCATTCAATTCTTTTGCGACTGCGTTCATGATTGACTCTCTTTGCGCTTCGGTGGCGAGACGGTGCCACCGATATTGACGAACAACTAAAGGGAAGCGGGAAATTCTGATGTCAGCGCGACGGCGTGCTGTGCGTGCCGACCCGCATGCAGAGGGTGCAGATAAACGCAATCACTCCCAAAGCGATCATGTAGGCGACAACGTAATGAGGACTACCGCCACCGGAGGCCAGCAGTGCCGTTGCAATCATCGGTGCGATTCCCCCACCCAGGACACCCGCTACCTGGACGGACACGGAAATGCCGCTGTACCGGATTTCGGCCGGAAATTGCACGGCAAAAAGCTGCGACTCGGGTGCATAGAGAATTGGAAACACGACGCCGACGCCGAGGACCATGGCCCACCAAACCGTCGTGTGGTCGCGCGTTTCGAGCATGGTGAAGAACGGCGCGGCGAACAGGCACATCAGCACCAGCCCGATCATGAATAGGCGCTTTTGTCCGATCTTGTCGCTCAGGTATCCGGCGAGTGGCATCGTGACAAGCGATAGCACGGCACCCGCCGTAATGGCGTGGAGAACGTCCGTTTTCGGGATCTTCAGCTGGTTCGCCGCGTAAGCAAGTGCAAAGGCAACGACCAGATAAAACCACGTGTTCTCCGCGGTACGCGCCCCGATGATCAGCAGCAGCGTGCGAGGGTACCGCCGGATCACGTCGACGACCGGCGCCTTTACAGGCGGCCCCTCACGCTTCATCCGCTCGAAGTCCGGCGATTCAGGAACCTTGGCCCGGATAACCCAGCCGACCACCAGCAGCACGACACTCGCGAGAAACGGAATGCGCCATCCCCACGCCAGCAGATCCGGTTCGGGCAACACGGCAACCGCCGCCATGGCCACCGAGGAAAGAATTAACCCGAAGCCCACACCCGCTTGCGGCAGGCTGCCGAAGAAGCCCTTCATGCCTGGCGGCGCATGCTCGACGGCCATCAATACCGCCCCGCCCCACTCACCGCCCACCGCCATGCCCTGCAGAAACCGCATCGCGACCAGCGCTGCCGCTGCCCAGTAGCCAATGCTCTGATATGAAGGGATCAGGCCAATGGCAATACTCGGCCCCCCCATCAGCAGCAATGTGGCCATCAGCATCGACTTTCGGCCAATACGATCGCCGAAATGACCAAACACGATGCCACCCATCGGCCGTCCGATAAATCCAACGCCATAGGTCCCGAAAGCGGCGAGAGTTCCGAGAATCGGATCCAGAGTTGGAAAGAAGACCTTGTTAAAGATGAGCGCGGCAGCCGTCCCATACAGAAAGAAGTCGTACCACTCGATGGTCGTGCCAGCCATGCTCGCCCAGCCAGCGAGCACGTAGTGCCTCACCGATTTGCGTGAAGCCGGCATGCTTGCGGGCATGCTCGACTCGGCGGAATGAAAGTCCATGAAGTCTCCATAATTGTTCGATGTACGTGCATCGATCTCGTTGGCGCCGGTCCTTCAAGCTCAGCGTGTGACCGAGTATAGTTTCTCGAATTTCCACGGGAAATGGACTTAAAAGCCCATCCGATATGCAAAAATCCACAAGCGATTTTCAGGGAGTCAATTGGGACGATCTGCGCTGCTTTCTCGCTTTGGCGCGAGCGCGCACGGCAAGTGCCGCCGCGAAGCGGCTTGATGTGGACCACACCATAATTGCTCGCCGCATTCGCGAACTCGAAGCGTCACTCGGCACGGTGCGATTCGAGAAATCACGATCGGGCGGATTACCGGTTTAATTCGGATATTTGACGATTAATCTGCCAGCGAGCATCCAGAAGAGAAGCGTCGTCCTTGAGCCTCACTCTGGTGCGATCAAGCAGCCACGGTCGCACGCACGTCGCTGACACCTCCGGCCCCGGTGGACCTGATCGAATACGCCGAGATGCTCCGCGGCACCAACGCAGCGTAGCAATTTAGCGAACCCCGCGAACCGCTTTCGCAATTCAGCGCCTCTATAGGGCAAGTGGAAGCCAGAAGCGCTTCCATCCCAACCCGGGATCGCCAGTCCCTAACCAGGAGGAACTTGAAAATCATGAACCGCTACATTCGCTCGATGACGGCTGGCTTTGTCGCCACGGCGGCACTGTCGCTGCTGATGCTGATGAAGGGGGCCATGGGTCTTATGCCCGCATTGAATCCGATCGCCATGCTCACCGACATGGCGCACGCGCAAATGGGAATGCCGGCCTCGCCGATGGTCGGCTGGGTGGCGCATTTCATGATCGGCACCGTCGCGTGGGGCATCCTGTTTGCGCTGCTGTTCGACAAGCTGCCTGGCCGCAGGGCGTCGGTCAAGGGTATGTCGTTCTCCGTGCTGGCCTGGCTGACGATGATGGTCGGGCCGATGCCGATGGCCGGTGCCGGCCTGTTCGGGTTGGCGCTGGGCATGATGGCACCCGTCATGGCCCTGGTGATGCACCTTATTTGGGGTGCCGTGCTGGGATATGGCTACGGCCGTTTTCAGTCGAATACGGGTGCCGGGCACTCTGCCATCTTCTCGTAAGCAGCAATTGCCGTAATAGCCGGAGGACAGTGGACCGGGGATCGGAAAAGGAATGACGGCCAAGGTTGCATCACCGCCGAGAAAGTCCTGATGACCTTGCCATCACGCCAACGATGAAAGCGCAGCCCTGGTTGCGCGTTCATCGTTCCAGGAGCCGGTCGGTTGGGCAACCGCCCGTAGCTGCAGCATCATGGATCAGCGCCGATGGCGCGATGGGATGCAGCAGAGCATCAGCCGCTGTGGAAACTGCCGGGATACTCCCCGATGAACAGGCTCTTCAAAGGTCAATTGAACGACAATCAGAAGTTGTATTGGAAATACACCTGGCTGAAGTTGGCGCCCGGATTGGGATGTTTGAGGCCAGCATTGGATACATGCTGAAATCGCAGCCCAACAAGGTAGTTTTGGTGTGCACCGCACTGCGCGCCGACGCCAACCATGTCGGCAAACTGAAACGATGAGGAGAATGTACGGTCATCCGTCTCGCGGACATGTGAAAGAAGGCGGACACCCACGCCGGCTTCGACATAGGGGCGAATCCACCCTGTAGAGCGGACGAATCGAAATACCGGTGTGGCGCCGAATTCCCAGATGGCTGGATTAACGGAATGACTTTCGCGAACGTTCCAGTAAGCCACGTGAACTTCAGGCACCACCGTGAAGTGCCAGGCTCCGATCTGCCACCACTGCAGGCCCGGGTCCCATGCGATTCCGAAATCGGTCTTCCTGACGTCATGGTCGGCGACACCTGCCGCGACCTGTACGCCGAATGTGTCGGCGGCCGCGTCTGCCGAAGCAAGCGAGAGCGCACAAAAGGCGGCGATTAATACGAGTGCGTCTTTCAACTTCTTTTCTCACGCAGTAGCGGGTGGCCCGTTAGCCTGTAGACGGATTGGCCGCGAGGGATTTGGCGACCGGATATCGCACAGTAGTCCGCGTGCCTTGCTGTTCCGAGGCGCCATTTCCGTTCACCGAATTGGCACTTTCCGCATTCGACCCGCAGGACGGCTTGACAGTGTAGGGTGAAGGATCGTCGATGAGTAGCAGGCAATATTGAAACAGTGCTTTTTCATCGACGAAACAGCGCTGTACTCACCACACCCCGATCTCGATATCGCACCCGGCAAGCCGGGCGCGAACCTCGGGCAATAACGCCTTCGCACATCGACATCATCCGGAAGACGGGCATCATCGGTTATGCGCCGAAGTTGACGCCTGCCCCGAAGCGTTCATAACATCTGCAGCGAAAGCCCGATTACCCGGTCAGGCCTTTACCGTGCAAATCGTGTGAGTCAAACCAGAAACCCCAATACAAATCCACCGTAGAAGTTATCCAGGAATCGGCCGGCCCGCTAAAACGTTGGGCCGGCCGATTTTCCGCTCTGCTAGCGAAGTCTCATCCTGTGTGCCAGATCTTTCTGGTAATCCGGTTCAGCATTCGAAAAATGTCACCGGCGAATTGGACTTCGTTCGACGCTACTGTTTTGCTACGGCAAATGCGTAAAACTTGTGCTTGTCTCCGGCATAAGGAAGTCCGAGGATCTTGGTGTGATACCCCGTTCCCCAATACACCGTTCCGTCGACGATCGCCGCACCGGCAACGACAGCACCGCCGCTCTCGAAGCTCCACTTGATTTCACCGGTGGCCGCATCGAGTGCATACATGTTCGCGCCGCTGCCTGCGAGCGAGCCCGCATAGACCACGCCGTTGGCCTCGGACATCGCAACGGTGTCCATCATCTGCTGCGGATCGGCCGTGCGCCAGAGCACTTTGCCCGTCGCCGCATCAACGGCCGCCCAGATTCCGCCCTTTGTCGTCGTCGTGCCCTTCGGTGAATCGACAGTGATGGATTCCTTGTTCAGGTTGCCAATCGACACATAAATCCGCTTGCCGTCGGCCGCGGTCCCCCACAACATCCCGCCGAGCAGACTGCCGGGGCCGACCTGGGCATGCCACACGACCTTGCCGCTCTTCGGATCGAGCGCCCAGTAGGCGCCGCTCTTCTGACCCGCGCCAACCAGCGTCCGCTTATGTCCGCTGATCGTCGTCGTGAACAGGTTGGGCCCCGAACCGAAATCGTAATCGGGGCCATCCTTGTGGTCGAAGTTCGTCGACATGTCGGCGGGCAGCGTGCGTGTGGCCCACGCGATTTTTCCGGTCTTCAGGTTGAGCGCCACGAAGCTGTCGATGTGATTATCGGGCGCATCCGTGGTGCAGTTCTCTTGTGTCGGATATCGGCAAACGCCTTCCGGGACCGAGAAGTTGTTGCCCGTCGTGACGTACAGCAGGCCTGTTTCGTGATCGATAGCGGGCGTGTTGCCCCAGACCGAACCGCCCGTATAGCCTTCGGGCACCATGTACGTTTTCCAGAGCAGCTTGCCGGTCGTTGCATCTAGCGCGACGACGCTGCCGCGGTAGTGCGGTGTTTCGTCCAGTGCCTCGGCCCGCGACGACATCCCGGCGTAGACGACACCATTGTCGACGACGGCCGAACTGGTGACGATGGCGGTCGGCTCCGTTTCAACCTGGGTGCGCCACAGCAGTGAACCGTCATCGGCCTTGACCGCGATGAGGTAGGCCCCGGTCTTGTTGTTGGCGATCTGCGTGCCCTGGCCGATCACCAGCATGCCTTTCCAATACGCGGGCGTGGTGCGCGATGCGTCATTTGGAATGCCGCTAAGATCGCTGACCTTCTTTTTCCACTTCACTTGCCCGGTCGCAGCATCGACAGCCCAAAGCGTGCCGCCAAAATCCGGAAAATAAACGACGCCATCGACCACCGCCGGCGTAGCGGACACGTTTCCATCCGTGTCGAGCGTCCAGCGCGGAGCGAGTTTCTCCACGTTGTTCAACCCGACCGCGCGCTCGCCCGATGCGCTGCGCGTGTTGTAGGCAGTCCGTCCTGCCATCGGCCAGTCGTTTGCACTTTGCGCCGAGGCGGGACCTGCTGCCATGACGCCGCCCATCAGCACGACTGCAGTAACAATGGATGGGTTTCTCCAGCGAAGCCACGAATGCCGCTGAGTGCCTTTTCTGCTGAGCTCGTTTTGCATTTTGCCTCTCCGTGAAGCGATTGATTGCTGACCGGTACAAAACCGATCCCCCAACAAACGCACCGACCCACTGCATCCTTCAAAGTATTCCTTGCGACCATGCCATTCAGACTACCTGGAAGCGGTCGAGCATACCGATCTGCACACCACGCACCGGCGCGCCGGGCCACGTCGGCGGCAAGCCGGTCACGTTCACCCCGCGCAATGTGAATCCCTTTCCCCGAACGGTCGCGCACATATGCGTAGCCGAGCGAAGCGTTAAAGGCCGACGTGAACGCGTAGCGCCATCATCACGGTCGCATCGAATCCGGCGATATGCGGCGACAGATACGTGATTGCATTGCTAACGTATGGCGTGATCCTGGAAAATGCTTACAGACCTTCCTCAACGAAGAATACACGAGCAACATAAATGCGGTGATAGGCATTCGTCGAACGCGGTGTTCGATAAAACAGAAATATGCATTGCAGTGAAAGATCTGAAATATCGCGTGCATCGTTTCACTGAAGCGAACCGCGTGTTTGTGCTTTTGAACCTTCTCAGCAGGTGAACGATCGAAATAACCTGCCGGACATAGACCAACCGAGTCGTTTCAATAAAGGAAGACGGGAAACGAATGATAACTTTGGGAAGATGTACATGGAGCAGCGCCCCTGAATGTCCGGAAACAAGTCACCCGCTTAAACCAACGGGTAGGCGTAAGACTGTGTTTTCGACCAATGCATGAGGCCACCCCAAAACAATCGAGGCGTCTGGCGAAGCGACTGTATTACCGCACCGCACTGTTGCAGCAGGCCTCCTTGTCTCAACCGTCGCTCGACTCTATCTTCTCCGCATCGAAGCGCTTGACGCTCGGCAATCAATGATTTCTGGAGATGGCCATGAAGAAAATCCTCGGTGTCCACAACGCGCCGCCGCAGCATTGGGTCGGTGATGGTTTCCCCGTGCGCTCGCTGTTCAGCTATCAGGACCTGGGCAAGGCGGCTCTTAGCCCGTTCCTGCTGCTCGACCACGCCGTACCGACCGAGTTCGGCCCAGCCGCCCATCCACGTGGCGTCGGCCAGCACCCGCACCGCGGTTTCGAAACCGTGACGATCGTGTACCAGGGAGAACTTGAGCACAAGGATTCGACCGGTGCCGGTGGCCTGATCGGCCCCGGCGATGTGCAGTGGATGACGGCCGGCGCCGGCATCCTCCATGAGGAATTCCATTCCCACGCGTTCACAAAGCGCGGCGGCACCATCGAAATGGTCCAGCTGTGGGTGAATCTGCCGGCCGTAGACAAGATGAGCGCCCCCGGCTACCAGACCCTGCTCAATGCGGATATCCCGTCGGTGGCGTTGCCGGAGCAAGCAGGCCAGCTGCGCGTGATCGCGGGCGAATTCGCTGGCAGCCTCGGCCCCTCGCATACGTTCACGCCGATCGACGTGTGGGACATTCGCCTGAACGCGGGCCATACGGTCCGGTTCGAAGCGCACGACGGTCACACGCTTGCGCTCGTGATATTGCGCGGCACGGTCAAGATCAACGGGGAGACAGTCGCGCGCGATGGGCAGCTTGTCCATTTCGATCGCACTGGCACCGTGGTCGAGATCGAGGCAGACGGCGAGGCAGGCGTGCTGTGGTTGTCCGGCGAGCCGATCGACGAGCCCGTGGTCGCTTATGGTCCGTTCGTGATGAACAGCGAGCGGCAGATTCACGAGGCGATGGCCGATTTCAATAGCGGCCGCTTCGGCGAACTCACTGGCGCGAGGGATGGTGGCTACACGCGCCGCAATTGAGCAGATCGGCTCGCACCGCTCTACGCGAATGCGCTCCACCCAATAGTCGCTTAGCAGACGCACGTTCGGTAGCAGGCCCCGGCGCGACGGGAATACGGCATGAATGATGCCGCCCGCCGGGGCTCATGCAAATCTTCAGCATCGCGATACCATGAGAACCCTCTTCAAGTAACATCGAAAAAACGAAATAGCATTAATTCTATTTTTATATGCAAACACTCCCTGACCTTGAAGCGTGGGCAATCTTCGCGCGCGTTGTCGAAGCCGGTTCTTTCGCCAAAGCCGCAGACTCGCTTGGCATCTCCCAGCCAACGGTATCAAAAGCCATTTCCCGTCTCGAGCGCCGGCTTGGCACGGCACTCCTCTACCGCAGCTCGCGCCAGCTTTCTCTGACGCCAACGGGTGAACTTGCCCGAGCACGGGCCCTGCGCATCCTGACCGAAGGCGAAACTGTGGAAGCCGAGGCGTCCGCGCAAGCGATACAGCCGCGAGGCATGGTGCGCATTACCGCGCCGATGTCATTTGGAATCCGGTATCTGGCACCGCTGATCCCCACGTTCCTTGACCGCTATCCAGAAGTGAATGTCGACCTCTCCCTGACCGATCAGATTGTCGATGTGATGGCCGGCGGCTTCGACGTAGCCATCCGCATCGCGGAGCTTGGCGATTCGTCTTTGCGCTCACGCCGGCTCTGCGTCGTTAATCGACCGCTGGTAGCCGCCCCGGAGTATCTCGAACGTAGCGGACGACCCGTACATCCACGAGACCTCGCACAACACGAGTGTCTTATCTATACGAATCTGCCCACGCCCGAGTCATGGCAATTCCGGCATGTATCCGGCGAGGAATGTTGCGTAGCGATAAAGGGCAGAATTCGTAGCAACAACGCGGACGTGATCGGTCCAGCACTTCTGGCGGCCCAGGGCCTCGCCTTACAACCTGAATTTCTTGTATGGGACGCGATCAAACAGGGGCAACTGATCGATGTGTTTCCAGACTGGAGGATCAGTCAAATTAACGTGAATCTCGTGACTCCGCCGAACATCCTGCGCCCAGCACGGGTCACCGCGTTACTGAATTATCTGGCGGAGTGCCTCGCGGCGGCGCCATGGGCTCACGTTGACGCGTGACGACCACCTGGCGCCCGTGTCGGGAAGTTTGCACAATCTCGATCTGCACGTCCAATGCCCCGCCAGGAAAATAGCTCTGCCAATGCTCATGCGCTTGCGGGGCTTACCATCCATATTTCAGTTCGAATCCGGCGTAGTCGGCGTTGTGCCCGCCCGCCTGGCGGATCGCGTTGCCCACCTGGAAGTGCACGGCTTCGACCGATCCGATCAGGTTTGCCGCAATCGTCCAGTCCGCACGCAACTGCACGTACATCCCGGTCCACAGACTGCCCTTGCCAGCGGTACCCGGCACGGCCTGATTCGCCTGCTGATAGACGGCGTCGCCGGTCGTCTCGCGCCACTGAAAACCCAGCGCGCCGAGTAGCGCGAGATTCGCCGTCGGCTTGAGTGTGATGGACGGCTTGATGTGAACAAGATTCGAATAGCCGGTGTAGCCTGCGAGCGTGAAATAATAGCCGTTCGAAAACAATGAGTTGAACGTCTCCACACGACCATCGTGCGGATGGCGGTCGCCCGAAGCCGCGTCGATCTGCAGCGCGACGTGTGGCGACCACGGCAGGTCGAGCGTGTAGCCCGCAATCGAACCCATTGCCCACGCAAGGATTGTGTTGCCGCCCACGGTCCCTGTCTGAAGCATGCCCTCGACGTCCCAGTCGAAGCGATCACGCGTACCGGAATAGCGCATGTCCCAGACGTCGCGGCGCTCGACGCCATTCGCATCGAGAAACCTTGCATTGCTACGGTTGTAGCGCGACCAGTAGCCCGACAAATCGCCCGGTCCCACCGACTGGCGCTCGAAACGCACTCCGCTGAACGTCAGATCGCGGTTCGACACGTCGTCGAACGCCGTTTCATCGCGGTTCTGCACAGGCTGTGTGGCGTAGGCGATGAAGCGCCACTTCTGGTATTCATAGTCTGCCCAGATTGCGTCATACGCCTGACGCACATTCGGCCCGTCGCGCACGGAAATGAAGCGCTGCAGATCGAATGCCATTTGCTGGCGGCCAACGCGAAACTTGAATGTGCCGCTGCCGAGCGTGCCCGTATAGGTCACGAATGCCTGCTCCAGATCGAGCGGATTCTTGTCCACCGGCGTGACCATGTTCTTGCCAAACGCGCGTGCATCCTGGAGTTGCACGAAGAACTGCCAATGCTCGGCGAGATGCGCGTCTGCATGGACTTCGATGCGCTGGATCAAATATGTGTCCGACTGCGCGGTGCCGATTCCGAACAACGGCGCATTGTTGGTTTCGACGCGTTCGCGCAGATTCACACCCAGAGACAACCAGGAAGCACGGTCCTCGCCGAGGGGGACGTACTTCAGACCGTCCAGCGGCTCGCGGGGAACGCAGGGATCCGCAAGAACCGACCAGTCTTCCTGCCAGCGATTGAACAGCACGGCAGGGCGTTTGACATCGCACACGGATATCGATGTCTCCGTGCCCGCCGAAGCACCTGCACCCGTATCGTCCGCGAGGTTCATCGCTGCTGCGGGTGGTGGAACCGTATCCGCGCGTGCGACGTCAGTCCCTGCCAGCAGCACACCGGCGATAGCAGTAACGCTCGCCGCTTTTTCGAATCGGCGCCCGTACCTCGTCGTTGACGCCATGATTTCCTCTGCCGTTGTGGGTACGTGGTTATATTTGTCCGTCATTTCGTGCGGCTAATGAAATCGGGGCGGCTCCTCCCAGCCCCGCAAAATCATGCGCGCCGCGGTGAGGTCGCGCGATCGTGCTCTCCGGTCATCAGCACCAGCCCCAGGAGTGCGCAGGCAGGTGCGAGCAACGCCCAGAAGCCCAGGTAACGCAGACTCAGCGCGCCTGCGACCGCGCCCGTTGCGAACGCAACGATAGCTGGCATCATGCTGGCGAATCGCGCGCGTGCCGCCGCGCGCACACCGGCCTCCGTGCCCGTGGACAGCAGGTCGACTGCGTCCAGGATCGCCTGTGTGACGTTGCCCGTCATCACCGTATTCGGCACGCCGGGGCGCTGGATCAAACGCGGATGCGCGTTCTGCACGCCCATCGCGATCGCCCCGACCATGCCCGCCATCATCGCCGGCAGACTGTCGGGCTGGCTGATCGGCGTCGCCCAGACACCGGCGAAACAAAAGCCGAACATGAGCACCGCCTGTACCGCATGCAGCACGCGCGCACCCTGGCGTGCATGCCGCTCCGACAGCGACCGCACGAGCAAACTGCTGAGAACGACTCCGACGATGAAAGCAGGAAACACCATCAGTTTGAGCAGAACGCCCCGGCCGAAACCTGCAACGCCAGCGCCAATCAGCACGAAGTTACCCGTCACGTGCGCGGTGAACAGTCCGAACAATGCAACGAAGCTCAGCGTATCGACAAAACCGGCAATGGCGGCAAGGACGGTGTCCTCGGATTTCATTTCGCCATGCCAGCGTGGATTTCAGCGATGTAACCACCCGGGAACCGGACAATCGCGGCTTCGCGTCCGTCCGATGTGAACGGCGGCACCAGTACGCTCACGCCGGCAGCCTTCGCCTTCTGCAGCGTCTCGTCCAGATTCGATACTTCGTAGCCTGTCGTTTCCCGCCCGAACGGGTACGGCAGATGGCCATCCGTCACGAGAACGGTCATCTTGCCGAAGCCCGATTCGATTCGAATGCGGCGATAGGTATCGCTCGGCCGCCCGATTTCGATGCCGGGTGCGGCGGGCACATCCGAGACCACCTTGCCGTGTGAAAACTTGACGAAATCGTGAACCAGCTTGTGCAGGTTTTGCGGTGAAACGTAGACGCGGTTCTCGGGAACGGTCTGAAGCGCATCGTAGTGCGGCGCCTGGGTATGCCAGTAGAGCTGCATATTCATGCCGCCCGGCCACTGGATAATCGCGTCGCGGCCGATCGGGTCCGGAAACGGATCAACGATCACGTCCGCGCCATTCGCACGCGCCGCTTTCACGGCTGCGTCCATGTCCGTGACGAGGTAACCCGTACGTTCCGTTCCGAACGGGTACGGTATGGGCGTCTTGAAGCCAAACACGGAAATCGTGCCCACCGGCGTGAACACGAGTTGCGACATCGTCTGACTCGGCGTGGGCGTAACCTGGAAGACACCCTGCTTCGATTTGCTGCCGCCGAACGTCGCGACAACACTGTCGGTGAAGCGGTCATAATCCTCTGGCGAGACGTACACATGCGTCGTGTCGTATTGCGGCCCCACGGCAACGGATGGCGTCCCGGCTGCGATCGCCGGCGGCTTCGCGAACGCCACCGGCACGGCAGCGAGTCCGCCCGCGATCATCGCGGCAACCCATGCCGCGCGAATTGTCTTCATAACTGAATTCCCTTGTTGATTCATCGTACTGTTTGGTCGATCGGGCACGGCCATCGCCGCCATATCAGATTGCCCAGCAGGAGCAGCCCAACGCCCCCCAGAAACCATTCACGTCCGACGTCGGCAATGCACTACTCCACGCACCCGCATGTGCGTGACCATGCACATTGCACGCGCTTGCGCATCCGCACATCGCCGCCGCAGCGGCACGCTGCAACGGCGCGCCGTTGCGCTGCGTCGCGCCCCAGCCGCCGTAGCCGCCATACTGTCGCACCGGCGACCAGTCGGGCATCGCAGGCGGAATCGGTGCGTCGTATTGCGAGAACGGGCCGGCACCCCAGACGATTCTTCCGCCAACGACCGTCAGCAATGCGGTTGTGTCTGCAATATCGTCCTCGGGACACGAAAAGAAGTCGCGGTCCGGCACGATCAGATCGGCTAGCTGCCCGACCGCAATGCGCCCCTTCTTGCCTTCTTCGTTCGAGAACCAGGTCACGTACTCCGTCCACATGCGCAGCGCCGTCTCGCGGTCGAGCAGATTACGTTGCGGATACATCCGCATTCCGCCGACCGTCTTGCCGCTCACCAGCCACGCAAGCGACACCCACGGGTTATACGAAGCCACACGCGTCGCATCGGTGCCCGCGGAGACCTTCAACCCCTTTTCCAGCATCTTCGCGACAGGCGGTGTCGCTTCCGCCGCGACCGCACCATATCGCTCGACGAAGTATTCGCCCTGATACGCCATCCGGTGCTGAACCGCGATGCCGCCGCCGAGCGCCGCGATGCGGTCCATCGAACGTTCGGAGACAGTCTCCGCGTGATCGAAGAACCAGTTGATGCCGTCGAGCGGAACGTCCTTGTTGACCGTTTCGAATACATCGAGTGCGCGACTGATGGTTTCGTCGTAGGTGGCGTGCAACCGCCAGGGCCAGCGATTCTGCGCGAGCACGCGCACCACGCCTTCGAGTTCGCCCTCCATCTCCGGCGACAGATCCGGGCGCGCAACACGGAAGTCCTCGAAGTCGGCCGCGGAAAACACGAGCATTTCACCGGCGCCGTTATGGCGGAAGTAATCCGTGCCATCGTGATACTTGACCGTGCGGGTCCAGTTCACGAAGTCCTCTTTCTCTGCCTTCGGTTTTTGGGTGAACAGGTTGTACGCGACACGCACAGTCATCTCGCCCGCCTCGTGCAGCTTGCTGATGACCTCGTAATCCTCCGGATAATTCTGCGAACCGCCTCCCGCGTCGATCGCGCCGGTTACGCCCAGCCGGTTGAGTTCACGCATGAAATGCCGGGTCGAATTGTATTGATACTCCAGCGGCAGCCTGGGGCCTTTCGCAAGCGTCGCATACAGGAGCGCGGCATTCGGATTAGCCAGCAGCAGGCCCGTGGGATTGCCCGCCGCATCGCGCAGAATCTTGCCGCCCGGCGGCTCCGGTGTGTCCTTCGTGTAGCCGACGACGCGCAGCGCGGCAGCGTTGAGCAGCGCACGGTCGTAAAGATGGAGGATGAACACGGGTGTATCGGGCGCGACCGCGTTGAGTTCCTCGATTGTCGGCAGGCGTTTTTCCGCGAACTGGTGCTCGGTGAAGCCACCGACCACGCGCACCCATTGCGGCGCAGGCGTGATCGCCACCTGCTGCTTGAGCATTTCCATGGCGACGGCGAGCGAGCGCACGCCATCCCAACGCAACTCCATGTTGTAGTTGAGGCCGCCACGAATCAGATGCAGGTGATTGTCGATCAGGCCGGGCAACGCAGGACGACCACCGAGATCGATGCGCTTCGTCGCGCCGCCCGCGAGCGGCACGATATCGGCATCGCTGCCGACGGCGACGAAGCGGCCATCGGCAATCGCCACTGCAGTGGCACCCGGATTCGAGCGGTCCAATGTGGTGAACCGTCCGTTATACAGAATGAGATCGGGTTGGGCTGCGATTGTACTCATGGGGGTGTCCTCGCTTCGCTCATTTCGTTTAAAGACCGACCAACGGCTTGAGACTCGGAATAGCCTGCACGCCGATCAACATGCCGAGCAGGCCAATGAGGGCAACCAGTGGCGGCGCGGGCGAGCGGACCTTCAAGGCGCTGTAGATCACGCCTATCAGCACGCCCGCACCAAGCGATACCAGATACGATTTCATACGATCATTCCCTCCGGGGAAGCTGGAAAACGGGTCATTGCATCCCTGCTCGCTCAACCTGCATCTTGATTCGATCCGTAATTGCTTAATTTTGCAGTGCTACGTGATTGGGAAAATGCCTAGCCATTTGATGCTTATGTTGTCGACGTGCCGATCTTCTCAACCGGAAATCGTGACCTGTATTAGGGCGGCGCTGCCGCAACGCGTGTCGCGGCATCACAAGCGAATGCCTTGCACGGCATCCGGCCGGTGCGCCTCGCGCAACGTCGAGGTGCCCGTCACGAAACGGCAGACAGTCTCAGCCGACGCAACGCCTTCGCCAGGAAAACGCCGAATCGGCTATCGACAAATCAACCTCGGAAATCGCCGTGAGCGCAATCAGATCGCCGGCACGGCGGGAAGCGCCTCGTGCGATGTGGCGGCACGCTGCGGGGCTTTGTGGACCATCGTGTAGGCATAGTCGATTCCCATGCCATAGGCGCCCGAGTGCTCCTTCGCGATTGCCATGACCGCATCGTAGGTTTCCCTGCGTGCCCAGTCGCGCTGCCATTCGAGCATGACCTGCTGCCAGGTGACGGGTACGACCCCCGCCTGGATCATGCGCTGCATCGCATAGTCATGCGCTTCTTTCGATGTACCGCCCGACGCATCGGCCACCATGTAGATCTCGTAGCCGCCCTCCAGCATTGCGCACAGGGCAAACGTGTTATTGCAGACCTCCGTCCAGAGGCCCGACACGACCACCTTCTTGCGGCCGTTCGCAGCAAGCGCGTCGCGTACCTTCTGGTCGTCCCACGAGTTCATCGACGTACGCTCAAGCAGTTTCTGGCCCGGGAATACGTCAAGCACTTCGGGATAGCTGAACCCGGAGAAACTCTCCGTCTCGACCGTCGTGATCGTAGTGGGGATATCAAACGCCCTGGCCGCCTTGGCCAGCGCGACGACGTTGTTTTTCAGCGTTTGCCGGTCGATTGACTGCACGCCAAAGGCCATCTGCGGCTGCTGATCGATGATGATCAGTTGGCTGTTTTGCGGAGTGAGTACTTCAAGCTTCGGATTGCTCATGACGAATATTTCCTTTGATCCGCAGATAGAGGTATGCCGTCACTCCGGAGTAACCGGAATGAGTCGAGTGGGTAATACGCCGGGAATTGCGTCCTCCAGCCGTAGTCATTTAACACGCAAATTCAAAAAATGAACATCGAACAAATGGAATTCAAGCGATGCCTGGATTTGCATGTTTAAACGGATGTTTGCCCTTTTTTTATTCCGTCAAACCCGATACGCTTCCAGAACATTCACAGTGTTCTGTCTGTCGCCGGTCGACCGTTAATGGAACCCGCATCATGAAACCTTATGTCTATTCACTGCTCACTGGCATACTGGCCGGTGTGGTCTACCATACGATCGGCGTTAATTCCCCTGCTCCGCCCACCATTGCGCTGGCCGGCCTGCTCGGCATGCTGGCTGGCGAGCAGATCCTTCCCGTCGCGCGCCGTATGATGTCCGGTATCAAGCTGAAAGCAGCATGGCGCGAAGCGAAATGCAGTCAGCACATGTTCGGTTCTCTGCCGTGCGCCAAGCTGCCGGATGGATCCGCAAAAGACTAGCGACGATCCTGATGCACCATCGCCGGTAGATGGATGAACAACCTTGAATTCTTTCAATACCTGCCGTTGTTGAATGATGGCCCTGCGCAACGCGCATGTGACCACCTTCCAACAACGTGGCAAAGCCTATACCCTTGCACATACTGTTATGTGCCGCCCCAAGGGTACTCGTCCGGCAAGCTTCGAAGCACGTCTCTTCGACCATGGCTAAACTCCAGGGCACGGTCGACACGGTTTGATCTGTTGAACTCACGATAGCTTCTCTGCCGATCAGCAACCGGGATGCCGTATGCATTTCTGCTTGCCGATGAGTTTCTTTGCGAGCGAAAACCGCGCTGAAACAGCAAACAGCTCGCCTTGTCGAAGTCATCCCGCATACCCGATACCGACGCCACGTGCACATGGAAACCGACAAACTTAAATTCCTGCTGCACAATGACGTCGCGCAAAGCGACGTCGCACATGCGCCGCGACCGGCGCCGAATGCTCCTGCTCCCCCGATCACAACAGGAGGACACGCTCCATGTCCGATCAACCTGACGTCAGCCGGCGCCGTTTCCTTCGCTCCTCCGTGGCCATCGTGCCGGTCGCCTCGCTGGCGGCTTGCGAACCGCGCTCATCCACCTCGTCCGAAGCGTCGCCGTCAGGCGCATCGGCCGCCGTGGCGGCTACGCCATACAAGCCGAAGTTCTTCGACACGAACGAATGGCGCTTCATCAACGCAGCCGTGGATCGCCTGATTCCACACGACGACGAAGGTCCCGGCGCGCTGGATCTCGGTGTGCCCGAGTTCATCGACCGGCAGATGGACACGCCCTACGCGCACGGCGCGACCTGGTACATGCAAGGCCCGTTTCAGCAGGGTGCACCTGAACTCGGCTATCAACTGAAGCTCGTACCGCGTGATATCTACAGGCTCGGCATCGCCAGTGTCGATCGCTATTGCATCAAGGCGCACGGCGAACCGTTCGCCGCGCTCAATGACGCCACGCGCGACACGGTGCTCGCCTCGCTGGAATCGGGTCAGGCCGACCTCGGCGACGTGCCGGCCGCTGCATTCTTCGGGCAGTTGCTTCAAAACACGCGCGAAGGCTATTTCTGCGACCCGGTGCACGGCGGCAACCGTGGCATGGGCGCGTGGAAGATGATCGGTTTTCCCGGCGCGCGCGCCGATTTCATGGACTTCGTGAACCAGAACGGCCAGGCCTACCCGTATGGCCCGGTTTCCATCAACGGGGAGCGCACCTGAGCATCATGGAAAAGAAACCGCATGTCGATGCCGTGATCGTCGGGTTCGGATGGACCGGTGCGATTCTCGCAAAGGAACTCACCGAGGCCGGGTTGAAGGTCGTGGCGCTGGAGCGCGGCGAATACCGCGACACCTATCCGGACGGCGCGTATCCCAACACGATCGACGAACTCACGTACAACATCCGCAAGAAGCTCTTTCTCGACCTCTCGAAAACGACGGTATCGATCCGCCACGGCATCAACGACACCGCGCTGCCATACCGCCAGCTGGCCGCGTTCCTGCCCGGAGAAGGTACGGGCGGCGCCGGGCTGCACTGGTCCGGCGTGCACTTCCGGATCATGCCCGAAGAACTGCGGCTACGCAGCCACTACGAGGAACGTTACGGCAAGAAGTTCATTCCCGCGGGCATGACGATCCAGGACCACGGCGTGAGTTACGAGGAACTGGAACCGCATTTCGACTTCGCGGAGAAAGTGTTCGGCACCTCGGGCCAGGCGTATCGTGTCGGCGGAAAGATCGTCGGCGACGGCAACGTGTTCGAGGCGAACCGCAGCAGTCACTTCCCGCTCCCGGCCCAACTGAACACGTACTCGGCGCAGCGCTTTCACGATGCGGCGAAGTCGCTCGGCCTGCACCCGTACCGGATGCCGTCCGCGAACACGTCCGGACCGTACACGAACCCTTACGGGATGCAGATGGGGCCGTGCAACTTCTGCGGTTACTGCAGCGGATACGCGTGCTACATGTATTCGAAGGCGTCGCCGAACCTGAACATCCTGCCCGCGCTGAAGCAGGAACCCCACTTCGAACTGCGCTCGAAATGCCACGTGATGCGCATCGAACTCGACGACACGAAAAAGCGTGCGACCGGCGTCACCTACGTCGATCCAGCCGGGCACGACGTGTTCCAGCCAGCGGACCTCGTGATCGTCGCCGCATTCCAGTATCAAAACGTGCGCCTGCTACTGCTCTCGGGCATCGGCAAACCGTATGACCCGGTATCGGGGGAAGGTGTCGTCGGACGCAATTTCGCGTATCAGAACCTGTCCACCATCAAGGCGTTCTTCGACGCGAACACCTGGACGAACCCGTTCGTCGGCGCAGGCGGCAACGGAGTCGCGGTGGACGATTTCAATTCGGACAACTTCGACCACGGCCCACTCGGCTTCGTCGGCGGCTCTCCGCTCTGGGTCAACCAGTCGGGTGTCAAGCCGGTGAGCGGCATCGCTACACCGCCAGGCACACCCGCGTGGGGCAGTGCGTGGAAGAAGGCAGTCAAGGAAGCGTACGCGCATACGATCTCGATGGATGCCCATGCATCGAACATGGCGTACCGCGACGTCTACCTCGATCTCGACCCGACTTACCGCGACGCATACGGCCAGCCGCTGCTGCGCATGACGTTCGACTGGAAGGATAACGACATCCGGATGGCGCAGTACGTCACCGCACAGATGAAGAAGATCGCCGAGGCGATGGGTCCGAAAGCGATCAGCGTATCGACACGCCAGTCCGGAGCGCATTTCGATTCCCGCGTCTATCAGACGACGCACCTGGTCGGTGGCGCGATCATGGGCCTCGACCCGAAGACGAGCGCGCTGAACCGCTATCTGCAAAGCTGGGACGTGCACAACGTCTTCGTGATGGGCGCGTCCGCGTTTCCGCAGGGCACGGGCTACAACCCGACCGGCATGGTCGCGGCGCTCGCCTACTGGTCGGCGAAGGCCATCCGCGCGCAGTACCTGAAAAATCCGGGCCCGCTGGTGAGCGCATGAACAAGATCCTCTGCAAACTGATCCTGCCTGCACTGACGGCAGCCTGCGGCGCCAGCACGGCAGTCGCCGCAACCGCGCCGGTTGACGCGGCGCTCGTTCAGCGTGGCGAGTACCTCGCGCGTGCGGGCGACTGCATCGCCTGTCACACAGCGAAGGACGGCAAGCCGTTCGCGGGCGGGCTAAAGTTTGGCACGCCGATTGGCGCGATCTACTCGACGAACGTCACGCCCGACGCCGACACCGGCATCGGCGCGTGGACGCTCGACGAGTTCGGCCGCGCAGTGCGGGCGGGCGTACGCAAGAATGGCGACACGCTCTATCCCGCGATGCCGTACCCGTCGTATGCCAACCTGACTGACGACGACGTAAAAGCGCTCTACGCATACTTCATGCACGGCGTCGCGCCGGTGCAGCAGAAGAACCGCGCAGTCGACGCCGTCTGGCCGCTGCAGATGCGCTGGCCGCTGTCGTTGTGGCGCTGGATATTCGCACCCGCGCCGAAGCCGTTCTCGAACGCGTCGTATCCGGACCCTCAGCTCGCACGCGGCGCGTACCTCGTGCAGGGCCTTGGCCACTGCGGCGCGTGCCACACGCCGCGAGCGGCGACGATGCAGGAGCGGGCCTTGAGCGATGCGGACGGCCTCGACTACCTGGCAGGCGGCGCGCCAATCGACGGCTGGGTGCCGACGAGCCTGCGCGGCGAGACGCGCACCGGTCTCGGCACATGGAAGACCGAGGACATCGTGCAGTTCCTGAGAACCGGCCGCAATGCGCGTACAGCCGCGTTCGGCGGGATGACCGACGTGGTCGCGCACAGCACGCAGCACATGAGCGACAGCGACCTCGACGCGATTGCACGCTATCTGAAAACGCTGCCGCCGAAAGCACAGGGCGAAACGCCCTACGTCTACGACGCGAAAATCGCAACTGATCTACGCAACGGCAACGCCGGAGCGACCGGCGCCGCCGTCTATCGCGACAACTGCATGGCCTGCCACCGCAGCGACGGAGGCGGTTATACGCGCGTGTTCCCGGCGCTCGGCGGTAACGCCGTCGTCCAGAGTGCCGATCCGACCTCGCTGATTCACGTGGTGCTCGACGGCAGCGCGCTTGCCGGCACGCACACGGCGCCTTCCACGTTCACGATGCCGCCGTTCGGCTGGCGCCTGTCCGACCAGGAGGTCGCGGACGTTTCGACCTTCGTGCGCAATAGCTGGGGCAACAAGAGTGCCCCTGTCACGGCACAACAGGTCGCGGCAGTACGCAAGAACGTTCCCGCGCGCGCGCCGGCGCCACCGCCCGGCGCGAGTTGGGCGACGACGGCCCCGGGCCGCTGACTGACGAGAATCGCGCTCTGCTTCATCTTCCGGACGGTTGTGATGCCGGGAGGCTCGGCGAGCGCCTCCCCGTTCTCCGCTTATGCGGCGGCATCTCTCGCGGCATCGTGAACATCGTGAGCGTCGAGCTGCGTGCGCGTGGGCAGCCCTTCAGAATCGCCGATCACCTGCACGGCGAGCGCGCCGATGCGGTTGCCGCGCGCCACGGCGTCACACAGCGTGCGTCCTTCGAGCAGCGCGCTCACCACGCCCACCGCGAAGCCGTCACCGGCGCCGACCGTATCGACGACGTTCTCCACCGGATATGCCTTCACGTGGCCGCGCTCGCCTTCTTTCGTCGCGAAGTACGCGCCCTCCGCGCCGAGCTTGACGATCACGCCACGCGCGCCGCGCCCGAGATAGAAGGACGCAATCGTTGCGGGGTCATCGGAACCCGTGAGAATGCGGCCCTCGTTCACGCCGGGCAGTACCCAGTCGGCGAAGCGTGCAAGCTCATTGAGCGTTTCGACCATCTCGGCTTCGGAGTCCCACAGCTTCGGGCGCAGATTCGGATCGAAGGAGATCGTGCGCCCCGCCTCGCGCATTTCGCGGGCGAGCATGAAGGCGAGTTCGCGCGAGCTTGCCGAGATCGCGGGCCCCACACCGCTCAGATGCAGGTGCCGTGCGCCGAGCACGTAGTCGCGGTTGAAGTCGTCGACCGAAAGATGGCTCGCCGCCGAGCCGCAGCGAAAGTATTCGACGGTGGGGTCCCTGCCGTCATCGTTCTTCGACTTGAGCTGGAAGCCCGTGGGATAGCGCACATCGGTTTGCACGCCGTGCGCATCGATGCCCTCTTGCGCGAGCACGCCGCGCACGAACTGGCCGAACGAATCGGCGCCCACACGGCTTATCCAGCCCACCTTGAAGCCGAGGCGGGCGAGGCCCGTCGCCACGTTGAGTTCCGCTCCAGCGGCGCGTTTCGTGAAATGCGCGACGTCGGCGAGCGGTCCGGTGTCGAGGGCCACGAACATCGCCATGGCCTCGCCGTAGGTGATGACATCAAGTGAGTGCGTCATGGGATGCATTCCTGAAAAATCGTATTTGAGTGGCGCGGGCGCGGGCGTTTCCCGCCGTGCTGCTCCGGCGCATGCGCTAACAGATAGCGCTCGGTAGCAACGACCGGTGCGACCGTCATGTCACGGAAGTCACGCAGTCAAGCAGTGCCGAGCCACGCCACGTAGCGCACGGCATCCTCGGTCACGCACGCGGCGTCGAACGGAAATTCGATGCCGCGCGGCACGTCCGGCGGCAGGCGCGCGAATGCGGCGCGGCACAGCGCATCGTCGGCAGCGGGCGCGCAGGCGAATCGGCGAGCACCCGCGCCATCCACTGCCTTGCAGTGGATGTATTCGACGTACGGCGCGAGCGCGACGGCGGCCATCAGCGGCGGTTCGCCGGTCCAGTGCCAGTTGCCGATGTCGAAGGTCATACCGATCAGCCTGTCGAATCCAGCGTCGCGCAATGCGCGAAAGAGGCCGGTGAATTGCACGAGCTTGCCACCCTGCTCGATCTGGCCGTTTTCGACGACCACGCGCGGCATCTGTGGCATCTCGCCGACCTGCGCGCCCGCCTCGCTCGGTTCTTTGAGCACGGCCGCGAGCCGTGCGGCCTGCGCGTCCCCGGCAAAGCCACCCAGTTGCAGCTTGACGAAACGCGCGCCGAGCGCGTGGCCGCAGGCAACGGCGGAGCGCAACGCAGCTTCGTCGAGTGCGCCGTCTTCGCCGTACAGCGTGTCCGGCGTCGACCAGACGGGCCACAGGCCCTCGCGTACCAGCGCTACGCCGAGCGCGCGCAGCGCCTCGGGCTGCGCATCGGCGTCGTGCATCAGTTCGCGCCGCACCTCGAATGCGCAGGCGCCTGCCTCTTTCGCCGCACCGATCCACGCTGCATGTCCGTCACGCCGGATCGCTCCGGCGCCAAACGCACTTGCCACTATCGCTACTTCCGCCATCGTCTTCTTTCCTGTTCTTCTTAAAACCGGTGGCGCAAGGCTGCACGAACAACGAACTGGTGATTGTTGGTTGAATCGCCAAGATTTCCTATATTCGCAACCGCAGTCGCACCTGTCGACGAGGCTCCGGAAGCACGCTGCCACGCGCCTTCCAGATACACGTCCGTACGTTTCGAGAGAAAGTAGTCGCCCATGACGCTCACCTGGTTGTAGTGCTGGTTGCCAACCGTTTCCCCGTTGGTTTTCGTCACGCCGGTCCCGTTCAGGTAATCGTAGGCGGCCATCACTGCTAACGCCGGTGTGACCATATATTTCGCCGTGACGTCCACGTTGTTAAACCGGGCCGTCGCGCCTGAAAAACCCGCGCCCAGATTTCCATACTGGATGTTCGTGTACGAGGTCGCGAGTGAAAGAGAGCCGATCGTGTAACCTGCGCCGGCACCGATGACCTGATAAGCCGTGGCGCTCACGTATCCCTTGTTGAGCGAGTAAGCCAGTTGCGAGCTACCGTTCGCGTTGTCCGTGAAGAAGCCCGAACCGGCCGTCGCCGAAGTCGGATTCTTGAAGTATGCATAGGCGGCGCCAAAACTGAATGCGCCGGTCGAATAGGCCACGCCAGCCGAATAACCACTGTTTGCGGTTGTGTTGCCTGCCACGCCGCCAACGCTGTATTCGCCGCCGAACGTGAATCCGCCGTAGTTCCGGCTCATGAAGCTCACTGAGTTATTTACCCGCAGAGAGTTGCCCGTATTGTCGAGATCGCCCGGATGCAAAAATGCCGCCGAACCGGCCTGCGGACCTTGCGACGTCAGGGGCTGCAGGAAATACGCGATCGAATCGTACTGCCGTCCAAGTGTCACGCTTCCTAGCTTGCTGCTGCTCAACCCGACAAAGGCTTGCCGCCCGAGGAACGTTCCTCCTTGTGCTGACTGGCCGTTGTTGAGATTGATTCCGCCCTCCAGTGTGAAGATGGCCTGAAGCCCATCCCCCAGGTCCTCGGAGCCTTTGAATCCCCAGCGGCTGCCGTTAATTCCATTGGTCGAATCAAGAGAGATTTTCTTTCCCCCCGTCGCCCCGCCGCTGTTGCTCAAATACATGACACCTTCGTCGAGGACGCCGTACAGCGTCACGCTGCCTTGCGCGTATGCATACGGAACCGCCATGCCAAACGTTGCAAGTGCGAGTATCTTTTTCATCGTTCAATCTCCATATTTTTTAATTTATTTGTTTTTTCGTCGCCAGCCGGTTTGCACCATTTTTTAATTCAATCGTTTCGCCACGAACCCGGGTACATCTCAAGTTGGCAGACGCCGATGAGGCCACGAGCATAAACAATAGGACTGCTATTGTTGACCACACCGACCTGACCTCCCGATCTGGAGGGAAAAATTGCGGAATCGACGGGGAAGGCCTCCGCGGCGCGAAGCTCGGGCGGCGGCGCTATAGGGTTGGCTGTTGAACACTGGCCTGGCGGCCAGCGTATCTGTCACTCATGGGCGGGGGGCAGCGTCGTGGAGATCGTCGAGATCGCGTCCCCGCGTTTCCGGCAAGTAGAAAGTCGTGACCACGCCGATCAGGCTCAGAATCGCGACGTACGCTGCAAGCGGAATCCACGAAAGAATCGTCCCGTCCTTTCCACCCCAATGGTTGGTTGCCCACGCGATGATCGACGCGCCGATGAGCGGCGCCACGCCGCCCGCGACGACGGCCGACAATTCGCGCCCAACGGCCACGCCCGCATAGCGATGCTGTGCACCGAAGAGTTCGGGAAGCAACGCGCCCTGCGTTGCGAACATGCCCCAGACACCGGCGAGCGTGACACACAGCATCGTGATGCTCGCAGTTGCATTGCCGAGGCTCAGCACCCACCAGGTCGGAAACGCGAGAAGGAGTTGGTAGAGCGCAAAGGCGCGATAGACGGGCACACGCCCGAAGCGGTCGCTCAGGATGCCCGCCAACGGAATGATGATCGCGCCCGACAAACCGGCCAGCAGCAGCGCCACGGCACCGATCTGTCCGTGCAGGCCGGTTGCGGTGGCGATATAGCTGATCGCAAGCGACTGGTAAATCGACGAGCCGCCATTTTCAGCCATGCGCAGCCCGATCACCTTCAGCACCATCGGCTTCGAGTGTCGCATCAGATGCGTGAGCGGGCTGTCCTTGACCTGGTTCCGGGCTTCGAGCTTCGAAAACGACGGCGATTCCTTGAGCCGCAAGCGGATCCAGACTGCAATCGCAATGATGACCGCGCTCAACAGAAACGGAATGCGCCACAGCCAGGATTGCGAAAGGTCTTCGACGCGCACCAACGCGAAGTAGATCGCCGCCGCCATCACGGTTCCGAGCAGCACGCCCATGAACGGCAGTGCGGCGAAGTAGCCGCGACGCTTTGCAGGTGCGTATTCCGCCATCAGTACGGCTGCGCCCGCTTGCTCCGCGCCGGCGCCGAGCCCCTGCAACAGACGGCAGCCGATGAGCAGGATCGGCGCCCAGATGCCTGCGCTCGCATAGGTGGGCAGAACGCCGATCATCGTACTGGCGATGCCCATCAGCAGAATCGTTGCCATCAGCACGAATTTGCGTCCGTAACGATCTCCGAGCGCGCCGAATATCACCCCGCCGACAGGCCGCACCGCAAAGCCGAGAAAGTACGCGCCGAAGCTTGCGATCAAACCAATCGCGGGATCGCTCGACGGAAAGAACAACCGGCCGAATATCAATGCGGACGCCAGGTTGTACAGTGCGAAGTCGTAGTACTCGAGCGCACTGCCAAGCGAGGCAGCCCACGCAGCCCGATAAAGATCGGCTGTCGTCACGCCACCCGGGTTTGCGCTTTCCCTGGCCGTCGCCAGGCGCGAGCTGACGGCCGGTTCGGCCACCGACTCGACCGCCGATTCGACCGCAATAGTGTGCTGATGCTTCATTTTGTCTCCTTCAGATCTCCAGGCCGAAACCGCGCGATGTAGCCCGTGCGGATCGTCGTCTACGGTGTTGCCCAGCCCTCATCTGCCGTGAAGTTCTGGTTGTCTCCCCTCTTTCTGCTTCGCTTCTCGCGCGCTTGACGCTTCGTGTGCCTCGACTCGCGCTATCTCGTCGAGCAGGGCGGCGCTCATGGCGTCGAGCGGCGCCGGCTTGCCGGTGTACAACTCAATCTGTCCGCAGAACTGATGCAGCAACATGCGCGTTCCGTCGACGACGCGGCATCCGATGGCAGACGCATCGCGAATCAGTTTTGTGCGCACCGGCAGGAACGTCGCGTCCATCACGAACAGATGGGATTGAAGCTGCCGCACCGCTAATGGATTGATGTCGGGCGCGCGAAAGCCTGCGGCCGTCGCGTTGACTACGCCGTCGAAATCACCCGGTTCGAAGTCTGGAAGACCGCCGCCGAATGCAATGCCGAAGTCGCTGGCGAGCGCCTCGCCGCGGGACGCCGTCCGGTTAAATACCGTCACCGTGGCCCCCGCTCGTTTCGCGCCCCATGCGATCGCGCGCGCAGCGCCGCCCGCGCCGAGCAGCGCGATACGTTGCCCCGCAAGCGGTGTCACCTCTTCGAGCGCGCGCACGGCGCCCGCGCAGTCCGTGTTGTAGCCCGTGAGATAGCCGTCGCGGTTGTCGATCGTATTGACTGCGCCGATTTCGCGCGCGGTCTCATCGAGCGCGTCGAGGTGAGCGATGACCGCCTGCTTGTGCGGCATCGTCACATTCATACCGCGTATGCCGAGCGTGCGTATCGCCTGAACGGCGAGCGCGGCATCGTCCACGCCAAAGCTCACGAACGTATAGTCGACGCCAAGCGCGCGATAGGCTGCGTTATGCACCTTCACGTTGAACGTAAACGGCTGGCCCGCGAGCGAGCCGCACAGTGTGGGAATCGAATGAGGCATGATGATTCTTCAGTCAGATTTTCGACAGGTCGAATGCCGCAACAGGCGCCGCGCCATCGAGCACGCGCAGCAGGTTTTCAGTCGCGAGTTCCGCCATCGCCCGGCGCGTCTCGTGTGTGGCCGAGCCGATGTGAGGCAGCGCCGTGACCTTTGGATGGTTGCGAAGCGGTGAATCGGGCGGCAACGGTTCGACGGCGAACACGTCGAGCGCGGCCGCACGCAAGTGAGCGCTGTCGAGCGCAGCGAGGAGCGCGTCCTCGCGCACGATCGGGCCACGCGAACCGTTGACGAAGATCGCGCCAGACTTCATCTTCGCAAAGGCCTGGGCGTCCATGAGACCGCGTGTCTCGCCGGAAAGCGGCAGTGTCAGCGCCACGATATCGGCGCGAGCCAGCAGGTCGTCGAACGACGCACGCTGCACGTGTCCGGCAAGGGTTTCGGGCACGGCCACGTCGAACGGATCGTGAAAAATCACGGGCATGTCGAATCCAAGCGCGGCGCGCCGGGCCACGGCCTGGCCGATCCGGCCAAAACCCAATACACCGAGCGTCTTGCCGTGGACATCCCATCCGAACAGATCGTCCCCGATGTTGCGCGTCCAACGGCCTTCGCGTACATGATTCGAAAGCTCGACAAGCCGCCGCGACGCCGCCATGACGAGTGCGAATATCGTGTCGGCCGTCGTTTCCGTCAGCACGCCGGGTGTATGGCACAGTGTGATGCCCCGTTGCTTGAGAAAGGGCAGATCGTAGTTGTCGACGCCTACCGAAATACTCGAAATGACCCGCAAGTCGTGGGCTTCGCCGAGTTCGGCAGCGCCGAGCCTGAAGCTCGAACCGATGAGGCCGCTTGCCGTACGCAACGCATCGCGAAAGCGCGGAAACTCGTCGGCACGTCTAGGGTCGGCGACAACTACATCGTGTCGTGTCGCGATGCGTTCGAGCAGATCGTCGGGAATCTTGCGGAACACGACCACGTTTTTTCGTGCGGCGTTCATCGTGAAATGCATGGGTGGCGTCTCCTTTCCTTGTTGTTCGTCGATGACTTTCGTCTTTCTCGTCTTTCTCTTCCGCCGATTTCGCTTCGTCACGTTCGTCAGACCACGCTGGTGAGGCCGCCGTCGACAAAGAGTGTCTGCCCGTTCACGAAACTCGATGCATTGGATGCGAGAAAGACGGCGGCGCCGCACAGTTCATCGACATCACCCCAGCGTCCGGCCGGGGTCCGCTTGCAGAGCCACGCCGAGAACTCGGGATCGTCGACGAGCGTGCGATTCAGGTCGGTCGCGAAATAACCCGGCGCGATGGCGTTGACCTGAATGCCGTGGCGCGCCCAGTCGGCGCACATTCCTTTGGTCAGCATGCGCACGGCGCCCTTGGCGGCGGCATAGGGCGCAATAGACGGCCTTGCGAGTTCGCTTTGCACCGAACAGACGTTGATGATCTTGCCGCGCCCGCGCCGCAGCATGTGACGCGCGACAGCCTGCGAGACATGGAATACGCCGTCGAGATTCACGCTCATGATTTCGCCCCAGTCGTGTGTCGAAAACGACTCAAGCGGTGCGCGACGCTGGATGCCCGCATTGTTCACGAGAATGTCGATGGGGCCCGTTTGTGCCTCAAACGCATCGATCGCGGCCGCGACATCGTCGGCCCTCGTCACGTCGAAAAGAACCGCCGTTGCATCCAGCCCTTCTTCGCGCAAAGCGCTTAGCGCTGTTCCGGCACTGTTACGATCGCGAGCATTGATGGCGACGGCCGCACCCGCCCGGGCCAGGCCGCGCGCGAGCGCGAGCCCGATGCCGCGGCCCGATCCGGTGATCAATGCGCGCCTACCGGCCAGATTGAAGAGCTCGAGTAGTCCATTCGTCATGACTTATGTCGCGCGCAACATCATGGCGTTCGCGCTGTTCCTCCATGACGTGTAGTTCACCGCAACGGCAGGAAGAGCGCCAATAGTCTTTCGTGACACCGTTATCATGAAACGTGATAACCGTGCGACACTGTCGGCGATTCGGGGCACGCGATCCCGGCGGACGATTGGAGGGGACGATGGAACTGAAACATCTGCGTGCATTCGTTGCGCTGGCGGAAGAGTTGCATTTCGGCCGTGCGGCGGAGCGACTGTGCATCGTGCAACCCGCGCTCAGCGGGCAGATCAAATCGCTTGAAGAAGAACTTCAGGTTCGTCTGTTTGAGCGTGACCGTCACAAGGTTGCGCTTTCGGAGACAGGTGCGCTATTCCTGCCCGAAGCACTCGCGACACTTCATCAGGCACAACGTGCGGAGCAGACCGCACGCCTCGCGGCTCAGGGTGAAATAGGCACGCTGCGGATTGCGTTCGTGTCGTCCGTGCTACCGAAACTGCTGCCCGCGCTCATTTGCGCGATGCATAAGCGCTATCCACGCATTACGCTGGAACTGAAAGACATGCCCACGCCCGATCAGATTGCGGCGCTTCAAGACAACAAGCTTGATTTCGGCCTGATACGGCTCCCCGCGCACGCTGCAGGCGTTGTAACACGCACGGTGATGCAGGAGTCGTTCGTCGTGGCCATGCCGGCGCGTCACGCGCTTTCACGCTTGAAGCGCATACACCCCGACAATCTGCGTGACCTGCCCGTCTTCATGCTTGCGCGCCGATATGCGCCCGGTTTTTACGACGAGATTCTCGTTGCATTCAGTCAGCAAGGCGTGACCCTGCAGGTCGAAAGGGAACTCGGGGAATTCACGACGATGCTGGCGCTTATCGCGGCAGGGCTGGGGATTGGCGTGATCCCGGCGCAAGCAGCCATCGCGCTGCCGCCCAACGTCACAGCGAGGCCCATCGAGCTGGACAATCTCCATACTGGTATTGGACTTGCCCACGTGCATCTCGACAACGCGGTGAAGCGTGCAATTATCGATGTGATCGAAACGTGTATCGATGTTCCGTCGTAGCCGGCATTAGTGGGCGCCGTCGCACTGATGATCGACTTGCCGTTCGTGCCAGGTGTCTGACCATTCGCGTGCCGATAAGCTTCGACCATCGGAGGCGGCACGGTCGTACCATCACGTGCGGCCCTGCGCCCCGCTTCTACCCCGAAACCTGCCGCATCACCCGTTCTGCGACAGCGCCGCATAAAGTCTGGTCAACACATGCGGCAGGCGCGTCGCGTCATGGACGACCACGTAGTTGTGGCTGCCAAAGAGGTGTGGGAGGTAGTCGCCCGCCTCGCGGTCGATGGTGACGCAAAACGGCACCAACCCCGCCTGGCGCGCCTCGATCACGGCCTGCCGGGTGTCTTCCACACCATAGCGGCCTTCGTAGTGGTCCAGGTCGTTGGGCTTGCCGTCCGTCACCAGCAGCAGCAGACGCTTGTGCGCGGGCTGTTCCTTGAGGATACGGGTCGAGTGGCGGATAGCCGCCCCGATGCGGGTGTAGAAGCCCGGGCGCAGCGCCGCAATGCGGCCCCGTGTGGTTGCATCGTACGGTTCGCTGAAGTCCTTGAGCAGCAGGAACCGCACTTCCTTGCGCCGCAACGATGAGAAGCCGTACAGACCAAAGCTGTCGCCCGATGCCTGCAGTGCTTCGGCAAACAACATCAGGCTGTCGCGGATCACGTTGATGACGCTGCTGGCCTGCTCGCCCCGGCCCACCCACGCCTCGGTGGAGAGCGACACATCCGCCAGCAACAGGCACGCCAGACTGCGCTCGCTACGGGGCCGATCGACGTACAGGCCGCCATTCGATTCCGCCTGACCCGCCTTTACGTCCGTAAAGAAGCGCACGACGCGATCCAGATCCAGATCCTGCCCGTCCACCTGCCCAAAACGGCGGCTGCGCTGGGGCATCAGCGCCTGGAATTGTCGCCGCAAGCGGTGCGTGGCCCGGATCAGGTGTTGCGGAATCTCGCAGGGTCGCGCATCGTGCGGCAGCATGGGCTTGATCACGCAGTAGTCCGGCAGGAGCACCTGCTGGCGAAAATCCCACTCCGGCACGAGGATGCCGGGACCGATGGGCGTGCCGTCTGCCTCCGCACCCGGCAGATCCAGATCGAAACGCAGCCGCGACGCCCGCTTTTTGGTGTCACGCGCCACGCTCAGGGTGTCCATGTCGTCCGCCGGGCGAGTGTCGTTGTCGCCGTCGTCCTCGTCGCTGCGATTGATCTTTAGATAGTTATCCCAGGTAAAGATGGATTCCGCGCGAAAGACAATCAGCGGGCCGTTTTGCCGCTCGTCAGGCGCGGCCTTCTGCGCACGGTAGCGGCGACGCTTGCGGGTGTCTTCGGACTGGTGCTGGTCGTTTTCGCCGTCTCGCCCGCTACTTTCGTCGGATGCGGCCTGCCCTGCATGCGCGGGCGGTGTGGGGTGCATCCAGAGATGAACGGGCGTGATGCCGACGGTCTTTTTGCGTGTCTTGCTGCGTGTCTTGCTGCATGAGCCGGCCTGCGCAGCCGTTTCCACCACATCCGTCATCTCCGCAGCGGCAGGGTTTTCGGGGTTCTGCAGCGTTTGCCGGATGTGTTTTTCTATCTGCTGCTCCTGCGCCGACAAATCCCATAGCGCACCGCGCAGCGGAATGTACTCGCGCACCAGCAGGGCGTATATCTGCCCCAACCCCGGCATCGCCCGCAGGCAGCGCACGGTGGCGATCCGGTTGCGCTCGAGCCAGTCGGCCTGGGCAAATTCCGTATCGGCAAGTAGCGCGGCGTATTCGGCGCTCAACGCCAGCAGCCAGAAATAGAGTTGTTTGTTGCGTTCCTTGTCCGGGAAGAGGTCGATCTTCTCCGGCAAGTAGAGTGACCTGGCATCGCTCCACGTCAGTTCCAGCGTGGTGTTGGTGCCCGCTATCCGCTCCAGCAGGCTGCGTCGGCCTGCGTGCTCCGTGCCAACCGTACTACGCAGCCCCAGGCCCGCCGCCCCCCCCATCGCGCGGAAAAACACGGGCGCGAGCTTGTCGATGTCCGCCAGCTGCACGGCAGCCCGCGGATGCCCGCGATACGCCGCCTTGCGGATCAGCACGTCCCACCAGCCGCCTACGGTATCTTCCATGAAGTGCTTTCTTTCGTGCGATATTGCGCCTGGCTCACGCCGGGAACTGCGTATCCACCACCGCCATCAGCGCGGCGATCGTCCCGGGTTCGTCCGATAGCGGCTCCACGACGGCAGAACGGCAGGCCACGCGCGGGTCCATGCCGGCAGCAATAAGCTTGGCTGCGTAGACAAGCAGGCGCGTGCTGACCGCTTCGTCCAGATCCACGCCCGCCAGGCGACGGATGCTGTTGGCCAGCCCCACCAGGCGCTCGGCCATCCCGGAGGCCACGCCGCTTTCGTTCACCACAACGGGGGCTTCCACCTCGGGGCGCGGAAAATCGAACGTCATCGCCGCAAAACGCTGGCGCGTGCTGGGCTTCAGGGTTTTGAGCACGTGCTGGTAGCCCGGGTTGTACGAGACAACCAGCATGAATCCGGGCGGGGCCTGCAACACCTCACCCGTGCGCTCGATCGGCAGGATGCGGCGATCGTCAGTCAGCGGATGCAGCACGACAGTCGTGTCCTTGCGGGCCTCGACGACCTCATCGAGATAGCAGATGCCGCCTGCGCGCACGGCCTGCGTCAGCGGCCCATCCACCCACACCGTGCTGCCCGCGGTGATGAGGTGGCGGCCGATCAGGTCGGCGGCGGTCAGGTCGTCGTGGCAGCTCACGGTAAAGAGCGGCACACCCAGCTTCGCAGCCATATGCGCCACAAAGCGGGTCTTGCCGCAACCGGTGGGGCCTTTGATCAGCACGGGCAGCTGTTGCTGCCAGGCTTGCGTGAAAAGCTCGCGCTCCTGCCCTTGAGGCTGGTAGTACGGGACTTTTCTATCGGCGCCGGCCTGTATGCCTCCGCCAGAGGCGAAACTGTATTCGGTTCTCATGCTTTGCTTTCCTGCTCGTTTTTCACGCCCAATCAGTACAGGTGAATCGTCATCTTTTGCAGCCGGGCAACTTCAAGGTCCGCAATAAATGGCCCTCTGGAACCAGACCACGGTAAAAATCGCAAAGGGGCGGTTCCTCGATTTTCCCGGAACGTCATGTCAGAAGGCTCAGTGCCAGCCCGCCGCACACCAATGTGGCCCAGCCCAGCACCACCAGCCGGGGCAGCATCGGTGCATGGCGCAGTTCCATGAAGTGGTCGGCAACCATCACACACTTGCCCCACGCCAGCGCCAACGCCACCACGCCCAGCCAGCGGCCGGCGACTGCCGGGTGTGCCGTCAGCCACGCCATCGCCACCGTCAACAGCAGCAGCACGCCCGTTACCTTGAGCAGCGTATGAAAAGTGCGGGATTGAATCGGGGTATCCATCATGCAAATCCTGAAATCGAATGCGATGCCTAGCGTGCGATGTACACCAGCGCGAACAGCACCAGCCACACCATGTCCACCATGTGCCAGTAGGAAGCACCCGATTCGACCGCATGTGCCTGTTCAACCGTACAACCCGCGCCGTCCTGGCCCGCCGACTTGCGCAATGGCCAGTACACGTACAGCAGGATTACCATGCCGAGCAGCACGTGCATAAAGTGGAAGAAGGTCAGCGAGAAATAGAACATCCAGAAGTCGTCGCTGTCCACATCGTGCCCCGCCTTGAGGAGCAGGCTGAAGTCCGTGAGCTTGCACACGACGAACACCAGCCCGAAGGCACATGCCGCCAGCAAGCCGCGCCGCGCCAGACGGAGTGCCCGCGCCGTGGCTTGCGTGCCGTTGCCGGCCACGGCAATCGCCGCACGCGCCTGCTGCGCAGCCGTGGCGGCGCACAGCCCGCCCAGGATCAGCACGACGGTATTGAACGCGCCCAGCCCGATGTGCAACTGCGCCTGTCCGCGCGTGAACACAGATGGCTCATTCGCCCGATGCCAGCCATAAGCAATGAAAAAGCAGGCGAATACCAGCAGTTCCGCCACGATGAAGAACCACATGGCCACATCGCCTGGCAAGTACCGGTCATGCGGAGTAGCTTCGGGAATGGCGGATACCGTCACGGGAGGCGCATCCTGGGCGGAGATGGATGCGGATGCAACGGCATCGGAAGATGCAGTAAAACGCTCGGCGGAACTCATGGTTTGACGGATCAGGCTAGCGCTTCCGCCCGGGTTGACGATCGGAAAATCCGAAAGACTTTCTCCCCCCAACCCGGGTAACACGGCAGCGTGAAGGGATTCCTTGAAGAGGAAAAATCAGGAAAGGAAGTGCATCGATAGGCACCGAACGCCGGAACCGGCTTGCGCAGGCTCCGGCACCTTTCCTCACGGAATCAGCGCATCTGTTCAGCGGGACTGCAACCGTCCAGCTCCCCGGTTATCCACGAAGAAGCTCGAAATATAGGTCAGCAGCCCGATGAAGAACATTACCCCCGAAGCCAGACGCATCCAGAAGAAGAACGAGATCCGGTCGACCACGACCATGAACGGCAGCGGATCGGGGCTGTAGCGTTGCAGCCAGACCTGCAGGATGCCTGCTCCGGTCAGGGCCAGCGTGATCAGCACCATCCCGATGGTCATGAGCCAGAAGCCCCACATTTCCACTGCCTGCGATCGTGCGCTGTTGGCCTCGCGTCCGCGCATGATCGGCATCGTATAGGAGATCATCGTCAGCACGACCATGGCATAGGCGCCGAAGAAGGACATGTGCCCGTGGCTGGCGGTAATCTGCGTGCCGTGCGTGTAGTAGTTCACCACCGACAACGTGTGGATGAAGCCCCATACGCCGGCGCCCAGGAACGCCATGACCGAGCAGCCCAGCGCCCACAACACGGCGGCGCGATTGGTGTGCTCGCGGCGGCGCTTGTTCACCACGTTGAACGCAAACAGCGTCATCATGAAGAACGGGATCGGTTCAAGCGCCGAGAAGATGGAACCCCACAGGCGCCAGAACGGCGGCTGTCCCGTCCAGAAATAGTGGTGGCCCATGCCGACCAGACCGGCGATCAGGGTCATCGCCACGATCACGTACAGCCACTTCTCGATCACTTCACGGTCCACGCCGGTCACTTTCACCAGCACGAACGCCAGCATCGCGCCCATGATGAGTTCCCACACGCCTTCCACCCAGAGGTGGACGACCCACCACCAGTAGAACTTCTCGCGCGCGAGGCTGTCCGGGTTGTAGAACGAGAACAGGAAGAAAATCGCGAGACCCCACAGGCCGATCATCATCACGAGGCTGATGGTCGTCTTGCGGCCCTTCAGCATCGTCATGGACAGATTGAAGAGGAAGGCCAGCGCCACGACGACGATGCCAACCTTCGCGGGCAGCGGCTGTTCGATGTAGCCACGTCCCATCGTTGCCAGAAAGTCGTTGCCCGTAAGGTGCGCCAACTCCGCATAAGGCACCAGCAGGTAGCCGAGAATGGTGAGCACACCAGCGACAAGGAAGACCCAGAACATGGCCCGCGCCAGCCTGGGGCTGTGCAACTCATGCTCGCATTCTTCGGGAATCAGGTAGTAACCCGCACCCATGAAGCCGAACAGCAGCCACACGATCAGCAGGTTGGTGTGAGTCATGCGGGCGACGTTGAACGGAATATAGGGGAACAGGAAATCCCCGATTACGTACTGCGTGCCGATGATGAGACCAAAAACGATCTGCCCCACAAAGAGCGTGATCGCGACGATGAAATACGGCTTGGCCACCGCCTGCGAGGCGTATCGCAGGCGGGCGGGCTTGGGAGGCAGATGGGTTGCCGCGGAAGCGGACAATTGCCCATCGCTCAGAGGCGCAACAGAAGTCATGAAATTCTCCGGAAATACATTTTCGACTCGCCGGCAGCAGAGTGCGGGAATCAACCTTCCTTGTTCGGCGGCCAGTTGCCGCTATTGATGCCGTTGGTGTACTTGAGGAATTCCACCAGATCGTCAACCTGCTGTTCATTCAGATTGAAATTGGGCATCTGGCGGCGATGGGTGTGAACAGGGCTGGCGGCGCGCGCCTTGAGCCACTGTTCATTAGTGGGGCGGGACATGATCCACATCTTGATGAACGCAGGACCACGGCGCGTATAGACGTTGCCCAGCTCGGGCGCGAAGTAGGCCCCTTCACCCAGCAGCGTATGGCAGCCGCCGCAATTGTTGACCTCCCACAGCTTCTTGCCTCGAATCGCCGCCGGTGTCAGGTTGGCTGAGTTGTCGTATTTGGAAATGGTGCGCTCGGTCTGGAACGTCATAGCCAGAAACACGAGCACGAAAAACAGCGAGCCACCGTAAAAGATGTTGCGCGCCGTGGACTTGGTAAAACTGGCAGCCACGAAGCCTCTCCTTTTTATAAAAAAGCAAACTAATAAACCGGATAACGATAAATACGTATCACCTTGGCTGACCTTGGCAGAAGTCGAGCGAGTAGACTATTTTCGTACGTCCGCACGCGTTTCTTTGTGCTCCAGCCCGCTGCTTGAAGCGGGGCTCAAGCATGTTGCAAATCGAGGTGCGTTGATGGATAACGGACGATTGACGGCCGCCCGGGTTTTCAGCGAGCACCCCCGGTATGGTCCGCCCTTGCGGAGATGGCGTCTAGAAGCAGGCGATGAGAAATTCACCGCAGCAGATTAGAGGTCACGGCTCTGGCGTTCTTGCTACAGCCATGAAAAAACGGCCCCGACGCTTGCGTGTCGGGGCCGAAGGCTTGCCGTTTTACGGACAGGCCGCTACGGACGAGTGAGAATTTCAACCACTGCGGGCCTGGGTGGCCATTCAGGCACTCACCCAGTCATCCCGCAGCATTCCGGCGAAAGAACCACGGAAGTCAATACTCATAGGTATTTATGATCCGCCCTTGCCGGGATGGCGTCTAGAAGCAGGCGATGAGAAGTTCACCGCAGCAGATTGACGTTCGGGACCACTCGGGCATGTGAAAAAGCGAACCGCATTGCGCCGGGCTTTCCCTGAACGCTGCGCCCTGATAGCGAACGGCTCCTTTCATCGAATAACCCGACGTTTGCGCCTGCCCGATTCTTCAGAGACCCGCAACTGCATCACGTCCCTCCCATTCCGGTCGTACGCCAGCCGATCAGAAGCGCGGTGTTGTGGCCGGTTTTACTGTGCCTTCGCAACCATGTAGTCGACGGCTGCCTTGACTTCATCGTCCTTCAGGCTCGGGTTGCCGCCGTGCGCGGGCATCGTGCCGTTGTTGCCGGTGAAGCCTTCCAGCGCGTGCTTGTACAGCGTGTCCTTGCCCTTCGCGATACGCGGCGCCCAGTCTGCCTTGTTGCCGAAGAGCGGTGCGCCGGCAGCGCCGGTCTGGTGGCACATAAAGCAGGTGCCCTTGAACGTCTTCTCGCCAACCGCCGAGTTGTCGCCACCGGCTGCGGCAGTCGCCACAGCCGCAGCGGGTGCTGCGTCGCTGGCGGCTGCCGCTGCGGGCGCTGCGGACGCCTCGACCGCGACCGACGCGACAGGCGCCACTGCCGCCGAAGCAGCGCTGGCCGATTGCGAAGCATCGTCACTCTTGCCGCAGGCCGAGAGGCCGAGGGTCAGTGCGAATCCAAGTCCAACAAGCATCAGGTTACGGGTCTTCATGGTCCTCCCTTATCAAGAATCTTCAAGGTGCGTCCGTTTGCGCGCCCTCGGGGTAGAGGCGCAAACGAAGGCGTCCAGCCCAGCAACGGTTGCACGGGCAACCGTTCGATCGGCGGGCGAACGTTACGCCACGGTTCGGCGCCGATCGCGTAGAACGCCTGCTTTGCACGATATGCACGTTGACGCGTTACTTTTCGACAATCATCCGGGAACGCATTTCCAGGTGCAGCGCGTGGCAGAAGTTCAGGCAGTAACACCAGTACACACCCGGCTTGTCAGCGATGAACGTGACGGACTGGGTCTGCTGCGGATGCACGACGAAGGAGATGTTGTAGAAAGGGATCCCGAAGCCGTGCGTCAGATCTTCGACCTTATCCAGGTTCGTGAGAATGATCGTGACTTCGTCGCCCTTCTTCACCGTCCATTCGCGCAGACCGTACGCCGGCGCCTGCGAGGTCAGATGGATCGTGACCTTCTTGCCGTTACGCTCGATGCGGTTGTCCTTCACGCTCTTCGTCGCGAGCGGGAAGTCGTCCAGGTTGTAGATCTGCCGGGTCTTGATGATGTCGCGGCGAACGATGATCGAATCGTGCGGCTCCGGATAGGCAGGGTGATCGGCGACGAGCAGCATCTTCTCGCCAGTGATGTCGATCAGCTGCGAGCTGTCCGGGTGCAGCGGGCCGACGGGCAGGTAACGGTCCTTCGAGAACTTGTTATCCGAGAGGAAGTACTGGCCGTCCGGCTGATTCGTCTCGCCCATCGACGTGAAGCCGTGTCCCGGCTGATAGTGAACGTCGATACGGTCGATCACGACCTTCGCGTTCTTGTCGCCCTGGTACGCCTTCTTCGCAGCTTCGAGATCCCATTTGACGATCTGGCTGTCAAGGAAGAGCGTCGTGTAGACAAAGCCCTTGCCGTCGAAGGCCGTGTGGAGCGGCCCAAGACCGATCTCCGGCTCGGCGACGACCGTGTCGCGCGGGTCTTTCAGACCACCCTCGAACCACTTCAGCACCAGATCGTGCTGGATCAGGGTGGCGGTCGGCGACAGCTTGCCCGAGCACGCGTAGTACTTGCCGTCCGGCGAAATGTTCACGCCGTGCGGGTTCTTCGGAACCGGGACGTACAGGACGAGCGCCGTCTTCGGGTCGGTGTTGCCGGCCTTCGTGCCGTCGACAACCGGCACCTTCGAATCGCCGATGTGGATGAACTTGCCAGCCTTCACGGCTTCTTCGATACGCGCAACGTTGAAGAACACGCAAGAATCGCGCTCGGCGGCCATCATTTCTTCGTAGTGGACGCCGTTCTCGGTGTTGTACTGGTTCGAGCATGCGATCTTGCCGTCGTACGAGGTCGCGACGAGGTCGATGTTGCCGTCGATCTTGATCTGCCAGCGCGTCTCCATCGTCTGCGTGTCAACGCAGGTGAACAGGCAGAAGTATTTCGACGGATCGTTCACATCGCGGCCGTCGTTCGGCTGCGGAATATGGAATTCCATGCCGCAGAACACGCGGGTCGTGTAGTTGATCTTCTCGTCGATCGGGTCACGCTTGTCCGGGAAATTGCCGTGGTACCCCTGCACGTTTGGCAGTTGCGTGATCTTGTCGCACTCCATCGTGTCGAGCCGCACGCGCGCAATACGAGCATTGAGCTTGTCGTTGACGAAGATGTACTTGCCGTCATAGACGCCGTCCGTGTACGAGCCGTGGACGTGGTGGCTATCGCCATTGGTGTAGTTCAGCTGGCCATTCGGCTTCGTGCCGATGATCGCGCGCGATTCGTTCGTGATACCCCAGCCGGACATGCAGTCGACGTTGAACACCGGGATACGGCGGATTTCACGGCCGGACGGAATGCCGTGAATGCGCACGTCGCCGGAGTGGCCACCGCTCGAAATGCCGTAGTACGTGTCGAGCTTGCCGGGATGCACCTCGTACTTCTCCCAGTTGATGCTCGCCTGCGGATCCGCACCGCTTGCCGCACTCGCGGCACCTGATGCCGGGGAAGCCGCTTCGCTGCTCTTGTTGCAACCAGCCAGGCCCAGCGACAGGCTCGCACCTGCGAGACCCGCCACAGCGGACGACGCCAGGAAGCGGCGACGGCCCGGGACTACGGTTTCTTCAGTTTTTACTTTTGCATTCGTCATGACACTCTCGCTCACCAAATCATTTCAACGCCACGCAACCGTCAGTTTTCTCCCGGCATCGGAAAAATATCTCGCGCTTACGAGGCAACTCGCCGCACTGGGGAGTCAATTCATAAACTCCGGCTGCAGCGCAAAAAATATCCCGCTTGACGACCCCTTAGGTGTTTGAAGCTTTGTTTTGATGGCTTCCTCTTGATTTGAATGAAAGACGCTACATATGGCCGGTCGGTTTGCAATCGGACTACTAAACACCGATGATCGCATCGATGATTTGAGGATCTTGCCTATTAGCCGATGTGCGACCCGGAAGCAGCCGTGGTTTTTTGCAAGCCCGCGGCCGGAATGACCCGCACGCATTGCGCCATATGTAAGTACCCGCATTTATTAAGTGCAAATGCTAAGGTAAGACATCGCCCATACAAGGCCGTCGACGCCCCCATTTTTGCGCGTCATCTCGCCGCATCGTAGTCCGGCTCGAAATAGCGCCATATGTATGCATTCATTTCTCTTAACTACGCGTGCTAAAGTGAGCCACCGCCTGTGCAATCAAAAACGATGCGTAATTTCCATAAAGTGCCCGTCGACTCCCCTCCTTCCTGGGCGTCACCATTCCTGGACGCCGATGGTCCACGCTATCTGCAAATCGTCGGTTTTCTGGAGCGCGCGATTACCACCGGCATGCTGAATTCGGGGGACCGCTTGCCACCCCAGCGGCAACTCGCTACGCAGTTCGGCGTCGACCTCACCACCATCACCCGAAGCTTCAATGAAGCGCGACGACGCCATTTGATCGAAGCCCGCGGCGCGCTGGGCACCTTCATCGCGATGCCGAAGGCCGAGTTTGCGCAACGAATCGACTTGAGCATGAACATTCCGCCACCACCTGCTGGCGTGGATCTGAAAAGTCTTCTGCGAAACGGCATTTCACAGGTCATGATGCGCAGCGACACCGATCTGCTGATGACCTATCATCTCGGCGGCGGAAGCGAGGCCGACCGCGAGGCCGGCGCGAAGTGGCTGGAGCCGATGCTTGGCTGTGTCGACAGTGCGCGCGTCGTCTCCTGTCCCGGTACGCAAGCAGCACTGGCCGCACTGATCCTCGCGTTGACCCAGCCAGGTGACGCGATCCTGACCGAACCACTTGTCTATCCGGGTCTACCGCTCGCCGCCGAACAACTGGGGCGCCGCGTCGAAGTTGTCGCGGCGGACGCGCACGGCATGCGTCCTGACGCACTGGAAGCGGCTTGCCGCCAGCATGACGCAAGGCTTGTCTACCTGAATCCGACGCTCCAGAACCCCACCGCAGCGACGATACCGGAGGCTCGACGGCACGAGCTTCTGGCGGGTGCCGCGCGCTGCAACTTGAGGATTATCGAGGACGACCCATACTGGCTCTTTGCAGATGATCCACCGCCTCCGTTTGCATCGCTGATGCCCAATCTGGTGTATTACCTGTCGACAATGTCGAAATGCCTGACACCCGGTTTGCGCACGGCGTTCCTTGTGCTGCCCGACTCGCGGGATGCGGATGGTTTTCTTACCGTACTGCGCTCGTTTTCGCTAATGTCGACGTCGTTGACAAGCGCGCTCGTCACGCAGTGGGTGCACGATGGCTCGGCCGCGCAAGTGCTCGCGGGCGTCAAGGCGGAGGCGGAGGCACGTCAGGACCTCGCTGCACTGTTGCTGACCGGAAGAGCGCGCCCTTCCCCTTGCCGTGGTATTCACGTCTGGCAATTACTCCCCAGCTACTGGACCCCGAACGATCTCGCAGCGGCGGCGAGAGAAGCAGGTCTCGTCGTCGCGCCATCGACGGCCTTCCACCGTGGCACGAATCCGCCCAATGCGGTCCGTATCTCCCTTGGCGGCAGTGCGGACCGATCACAGCTCAGCACGGCTTTGAAAAAGCTTTCCGCACTCCTTGCGCAGCCTTCTCCGGCCCGCCAGCGGATCCTCGTCTAACCGGGTTGCCGACGGCGCGGCGCTTTATGCCTTGACGAAAAAACGAGCCATCGCAGTCGTCAGTTCGAGTCAATGTCGGGAGAGGCATTGTCGGACCACGTGCTCGCGGCAGACCTGCTGGCTGCGGGCACAAGCTCGCCCAGTTCGCGGATCGCCGTCTCGATTCGTGTCGACCACGGATGACCGTAGTTGAGCCGGATGCAGTTGCGAAAAGCACGGCTCGCCGAGAAGATGGCGCCTGGCGTAATGCTGATTCCCTTGGCGATCGCAAGCCTGTGCAACGCCATCGCATCGATCTCATCCGGGAACTCCAGCCATATGAAGTATCCGCCGTCCGGATATGAACGTACGACCGCTTGCGGTAGCCAGCGACGGATCGCGATCCGGATCAGGTCGCGCTGTGTGCTCAGGGCACTACGTACCTTGCGTAGATGGCGGTCGTACCCGCCGTGCTGCAGATAGTCCGCAATACCCACCTGGGCAGGGATGCTCGCGGAGAGGGTCGTCATCAGCTTGAGCCGCTGGACCTCCTGCGTGTATCGCCCGGCTGCCGCCCAGCCGATCCGGTACCCCGGCGCAAGCGTCTTGGAGAACGAGCTGCAATGCATTACCAGGCCGTGACGGTCGAATGCCCGAGCCGGCAGCGGATAGTCAGCCTGATAGTGCAGCTCGCCATACACGTCGTCTTCAATCAGGGGCACCTCGTTGCGCGCGAGCAGTTCGACCAGCGCCTTCTTCTTTTCCGTCGACAGCGTGACGCCAGTCGGATTCTGAAAGTTCGTCATAAACCAGCACGCCTTGATCGGATGGGTATCAAGCGCACGAGCCAGTGCATCGAGATCGAGACCCGTGACGGGATCGACTGGAATTTCCACGGCACGCAAATCGAGCCGTTCGATCGCCTGCAACGCAGCATAAAAACCCGGTGCTTCCACCGCAACGACGTCGCCCGGCCGCGTCACCGCCATCAGGCACAGGTTCAGCGCTTCGAGCGCGCCGTTCGTGACGACGATCTCCTCCATCGGCTGGGAAATGCCAATTCCCATGTAGCGGAGCGCGATTTGCCGACGCAGCTGCTCATTGCCCGGAGGCAGATCTACAACGGTGCTCCACGGGCTGATCAGTTTCGCGGACTGCGCAAGTGATTTGGCGAGCCGCCGCAATGGGAACAGGTGTGGCGAAGGAAATGCAGATCCCAGCGGCACGATGCCCGGGTGCTTCGCCGCGTCGAATACCGAGAAAACGAGATTACTGATGTCGAACTTTCCGGATTCGAAGTCCGGCCGTACTTTGCGTTTGACGTCGACCGCAATCCCCGCGCCCTGCGTGACGTAGTAGCCGGAGCGCTCCTGAGCGCGCACAAGACCCCACTCTTCCAGCAGGTAGTACGCATGTGACGCAGTCGACTGGCTCACACCGTGCTGGGCAATCACGTGACGCAACGATGGCATCCTTGCTCCGACCGGAATGTTCCCGGAGCGGATTTCCTTGGCCATCGTATGTGCGAGGGTTTTGTAACGCGTCATTGGCGTGGATCCACGCACGCAGCAACTGCTGCGATAAAAAATAAATTAACTGCTGCTCGTTCTTGGCGACTTATTGTCGTATGGTTCGTGCGAGATGAGAAGAATAACCCCTTTGACTGCACTACCGTTTCACATTTTCGACGCAACCTGCCGATTTCCGGATAATGCATCGCCCGGAAAAAGACGGCGAGCGGACAAATCCGCCGCCAGCAAAGCTGGAGAACGTCAGTCTAAGGCGGCGCTACGCGGAAATAGGAAACCGGTAAATCAGAAGCGCGTGCGGATACCCGTCGCCACCTCAATCTGGTTGTTGTAGCCAAAGGCTCCAGCCACCGTATAAACACCGCGCAGCTTTATGTAGTCGGCTGAAAGATACTATTTCATAATCCATCAGCCCATGCGGCGCGAGCCTGAATGATACCGCCCATGCGTTGTCCTGGCGATCCGGCAGCGCGACTTGTTTACCCGTGCAATGGAAATAACCGGCGTTGACGCGGCTCATGCCGAAGCGATACGGGCCGGCCGAATGAAAGATCCGTTATCGGATCGCCCTGAACAGCGGGGTTTTAGAATAATTTTTTGTCATCCTGATCGATCGCCATTCACGGCGATACGAATGGCCCGGTCAGCTACGATTCTTCCGGCACGAACCGATATTCAGGTTTCTCAGGGACGATGTGCATAACCGGTCGCGCCGGTCCGATGTGAAGCCCCAGCCGCCGCTTGCGTGCTCAGACCTCCTTGTCGCCGTCCTTCTCCTCGCCATGCGAATCGCGGGCCGCGATCTTCAACTGGCGCAGCTTGTGGTAAAGGGTCTTTCGTGGCATCCCAAGTTCGGCGCTCGCGTCCGCGACGTTGCCGTGATGGCGCTGCAGCGTCGTCTCGATCAGCATCTGCTCGAAGTGTGCAAGCTGCTCCGCAAGCGTGTCCCCTCTCGGCGAGATGGCGCGCGCGGAGAACAGGCTGTCGCCGGTTAGCCCAAGCACGAAACGATCGGCGACATTTTGCAGCTCACGCACGTTGCCGGGCCACGGGTGCGTCATCAGTTCGGATATCTGCGCGGCGGTCACGACCGGCGCAGCGGTGCCAAAGCGGCGCGCTGCCGCGAGCACGAAGTGCTCGAACAAAAGCGGCACGTCCTCACGACGCTCGCGCAGCGGCGGCAGCTCGATCTGCGCAACGTTCAGGCGATACAGCAGGTCGGCCCGGAAGCCACCGTTGGCGGACAGGCCGACGAGGTCGGCCTTCGATGCGGCAACGAACCGGCAGTCCACGGGAATCAACTCGTTTGCGCCAAGCCGCTCGACCACGCGCTCCTGCAGCACGCGCAGCATCTTGACCTGAAGCGGGATCGACATCGTCTCGATTTCGTCGAGAAAAAGCGTGCCGCCATTCGCCCACTCGATCTTGCCGATGCGCTTTTTGATCGCGCCCGTGAATGCGCCCGCCTCGTGTCCGAACAGCTCACTCTCGAACACCTGCTCGGGGAGGCCGCCGCAATTCAGCGCAACGAAATGGGCGTCACGCCGGGCGCTGAAATCGTGCAGGCTGCGCGCGATCAGTTCCTTGCCCGTGCCCGTTTCGCCGGTGATGAGCACCGACACGGATGTGTCTGCGAGGCGCAGGATTTTCTTGCGGACTTCCGCCATCGCAGGCGAATTGCCGAGCACCAGCGCCTCGATCCCCCGCCAGTTGTGCAGCGACGCACGCAGGCCCTCCACTTCGAGCGTGAGGCGGCGTTTTTCGACCGCGCGGGCGACGCGGCCCGCAATCACATCGGACGAAAACGGTTTTTCGATGAAGTCGTAGGCGCCGACGCGCATCGCACCGACCGCCATGGAGATGTCCGCGTGGCCGCTGATCAGCAATACCGGAATCTGCGCGTCGACGGACATCACGTGGTCGAGCAGTTGCAGGCCGTCGATGCCCGGCATGCGCACGTCCGAGACGATCACGACCGGCGCGCCGGGCGCGACCTCGGCATAGGCGTCAGCGGCGAAAGCGTACGCTCTCACCGGGAAGCCTGCCAGCGCGACCGCCTGCTCCACGCCAATGCGGACATTTTCGTCGTCCTCGACGACCAGCACCCGAATTTCATCTTTCATGCTCTGTTCCTGGCGGCTCGGCAGCCGCGAAATCGATCGTGAAGCGCGCCCCGCCTTCTTCGCGGTTGGCTGCCGCAATCCTGGCGCCGAAACCGTCGACGATGCGCGACGTGATCGCGAGACCCAGTCCGAGACCTTGCCCACGGGGCTTTGTCGTAACGAACGGCTCGAACAGGCGGGCGAGTACGTCCGGCGCGATGCCAGGGCCGCTGTCATCGATCGTGAAACGCAGGCGGCCTTGCGCATCGGGCTCGCTCGCCTCCATTGCGATCACGCGCGTGCTGGCGCCGCGCACGGCGTCGAGCGCATTGCCCAGCACGTTGACGATCACCTGCTGCAGCTGGCTCGATTCCGCGTAGACGGTCGTGCCGGGCGCAATTCGAACGTCGAGGCGCACTGCCTCGTCGCGGATACGGGATGCGTAGATGACCCGTGCGTGCGCAACCGCCTCGCCGAGCGATACCGCCACGAGTTCGACGTCCGGCTTGCGCGCGAACGCCTTCAGCTCGCTGGTCAGCACGGCCATGCTGTCCACGAGGCGCCCTACGCGCTCGAGATTGGCATTCGCCTGCGCGCTCTGGCCGCGCTCGAAGAACGTGCGGGCATTGTCGCAGAGCGTGCGGATCGCGACGAGCGGCTGATTCAGTTCGTGCGTGAGCGCGGCCGCCATCTGACCGATCACCGCGAGCTTGCCCGCATGCACGACTTCCTGCTGCGTTGCGCGCAGGCGCTGCTCGGTGCGCTCGCGCTCGGCAATCTCGCGCTGCATTTGCGTGTTTGCTTGCGTGAGCGCGGCGGTGCGCTGCGCAACCGTGGTTTCCAGTCGATCGTTCGCGCGGCGCAGCGCCTCCTGCGCCTTGAGCTTCTCGACGATCACGCGGCGGCGCTGTGCCGCGTACAACGCATAGAGCGTGGCGATCAGGAATATGCCCGTCACGAACGCGAGTGCGATGCGCTGCTGCCGCCGCGCGCCGACGGTATCGAGCAGCACCATGATCGTGTCGTGTCCCTGCGGCGCTGGACGCGACATCACAAGAAAGCGGGCCGTGCGGCCCTCGTGACCCGGATCGGGAAAGACGCCGAACCACGCGGCGTTGTTCCAGTCGCCACGGTGCCGGTACGGCAGCGCCTCGACGACGCGGCCCGCGTACTGTCGCGACGCCTGGATCTCAAGTTGCTGCTGGGCGGTCATCGCACGCATGGCGGTAAATTTCCATTGGCGCTCGGTCGAGATCACGATCACGCCGTTGCCATCCACGACGAGCGCCACCTCGCCAGGCGTGCGCCACGCCGATTCGAGTGCGTCGACGCTGACCTTGACGGCCGCCGCACCCATCGCCGTGTCGCCATCATTAATTGCGTGCGCAAAGTACAGCCCTGGAATGCCGGTGTTCGTGCCGATGCCGAAGAAGCGGCCGCGCCCCTGAGCGAGCGCATCCTTGAAATACGGGCGATACGACACGTTGGTGCCGATAAAACTGAGCGGCTGGTTCCAGTTGCTGGCCGCGATCACCGTGCCGTGCGCGTCGATCACGTCCACGGCCCCGCTGCCGACGTCACGGTTCACCGCTTCGAGATAGGCATTGACGGTGGGCAACAAGGCGCGCGCTTCGTCGGGCGACGCTTTCAGCAAAGCACGCACGCTGCCCTGCCGCGCCACGAGCGCGGGCACCATCTCGAAGCGTCCCAACTCGCTCGTCAGGCTCGCCGCGTAGAAATCGAGCCGATGCGCGCCGACGTCGGCCAGCACATCGATCGCGCGGTTCCACGCGAACTCCACGGCGACGGCGGCCGCGACGACATACAGCACGGCCGCCGCCACCCATCCCCACCATGGAATGCCTTTGTAACGCTGGTGCACGTTCGCCCTCGTCGATGGTCCGCCGCCAGGCGGCAGGATACGCGAAAGTCTCACGTCGAATGCGCCGCCGCAAAGGGGCGTGCGACGCACGTCATGCGCCGAAGTGCGCGAGCACGATAAGCGTCACGGTCACGACAATCGCCCCACCAATGCGCGTGGCGATCTGCGCGAACGGCATCAGTTGCATACGGTTCGCCGCGGTAAGGATCGCCACGTCGCCCGTGCCGCCCTGACCGCTATGGCAAGCGTTCACGATTGCGATGTCGATAGGGTACATCTTCATCCGGCGGCCCACCACGAACCCAGTGCCCATGAGCGTCCCGACGGTCGCGGCGATTGTCACGACGTTGGCGAGCGTAAACGCGGCCATGAGCTTGTCCCACGGCGTCATCGCCACGCCGATTGCGAACAGCAGCGGGTAAGTCACCGCGGTCGAGAAGAACTTATAGACGACGAACGCGCCTTCCTGCAGCGGCGGCGAAACCGCGCGCGCGAGCTTCACGAGCACAGCGAGGAACAGCATGGCAACCGGTGCGGGAAGACCGAACAGCTTGTGCGCCATCAAGCCGATCAGGTACAGCGTGATGGCCGTGATGCCGGCTGCGGCGATATGGCTGACGTCCACATGTCCACGGATTGCGTCGTTCGACGACGTCAGTTCGTCGGTTGCGCCCACTTGCAGGCGGCCATTGCCGGTCAGGTGCGGGAGGCGCTTACCCAGCATGTCGAGCATGCCGGAGAGAAGGATCGCGATGAGACTGCCGAGCATCACGGGCGGCAGCACCTGCGCGAACAGGTCGCCATGCGCCACATGCATGATTTCCGAATACCCGACCGAGAGCGGAATCGCACCTTCGCCCACGCCGCCCGCCATGATCGGCACGACGATATAGAGCAGCGTGTGCTTAACGCCGAGGCCGAGCGCCGCGCCAACCGCGGTGCCCACGATCATCGCGGCAACCGTGCCCGCGGCAAGCGGGATGAAAATCTTCAGGAAACCCTGAATCAGCACGCGCCGGTCCATGCTGAGAATGCTGCCGACGATGATCGACGCGATGAAGAGATAGAGGAAGTTGGTTTGCTTCGTGAACTCGACCGTGAGGTGCTTCACCGGCACGGGCAGCACGTGGTAGTACACGAGCGCGGAAGGCACGAAAGTCGCGAGAATCGCGGCGGCGCCGATATTGCGCAGGAGCGGCAGGCGCTTGCCGAGTTCGGCGCACGTGAAGCCGCAAAATGCGAGCACCGCGATCGCCATCGAGATATCTCCGGGCATCTTGCCCGTGACAGCGAAGCCGCCGATCAGCGCGAACAGGATCACGTAGATCGGCAACGGAATGATGCCGATGCGGATTTCCATCAGCTTCCACCAGCCTTCCGGCCAGAAGCGGGTTTGTTTCGTCGAGGACGGCTCGGTGATTGCCGGGGATGAGACGGGGGCTGCCGCGGAGGCGGATACGCTGTTCTGCACGGGATGTCTCCTTCGTTTTCGCTACCGGATTGCTTCGCGTCTCCGGTGCGCTTTGAATAACAGTGCGACCCAAAAAGTCGCAGGGCATCATTGATGCAGCAATCGTGCCAACGTCCGAGCCCCCGATAAAACCGGATCAACCCCTTGATTTATCGACACTTCACGTGTGAAACACCGAACGCAGATTTTCCGCCGATCCGAAAACTCAGAATTGGCACAGCGCGCCGGCTGAGATTTCGGCCAACGAGCCGTCGCGGCTCCCCGGCATGACGCGACCGGTTTGCCATCGGCGCTGGAGCGCAGATGGCAAACCAGCCGGAAGGGCAAAGTCAAGTTGAGTGCGCAAAGAAATGCAGGCACGAAGAGGATCAGGTCGCTCTATCGCGGTTTTCGTTTTTCGGCAGCGATTCGGGTTGAGCACGGATCGCGGCAAGCTTGACGTACAGCGTGCTCCTCGAAATCCCCAGCGCCCGGGCGGCCATGGACATATTCCCGTGAGCATTCGCAATCGCATCGCGTATCGCCTGCCGCTCCATTTCCTTCAGGTTTCCGAATGAAATGGGCATGGCTGTCGAAGCCGACATGTCGGCTGTCCGTGCGATGGCCGGCGGGAGCAGCGACGTATCGATGATGCCGCCTTCGGTCAGCGCGAACATCACCTCGAAGACGTTGCGCAGTTCGCGCACGTTGCCGGGCCAGCTATAGCCGAAAAGCGCCTCGCGCGCATCCGGATCGAGCTGCTTGGGCTCGCAGCCGTACTTGCGCGCCATCTCACGGTTCAGGTGATCGATGATCAGCCCGATGTCCGCGGGACGCTCGCGCAGGGCCGGCAGTTGCAGGCTGACGACGCAGAGACGGTGGTACAGGTCTTCACGAAAACGTCCCGCGGCGACTTCCTTGTCGAGATTCCGGTTCGTCGCCGCGATCAGACGCACCGACACGCGCCGCTCACGCGTATCGCCAAGGCGGACCACGACGCCATCCTGCAGAACGCGCAGCAGATGAGGCTGCATATCCAGCGGCATTTCTCCGATTTCATCGAGAAACAGGGTGCCGCGGTCCGCCTGTTCGAACTTGCCCGGCAGACCGCCTCGGCGCGCACCGGTGAACGCCCCTTCGGCATAGCCGAACAGTTCGCTGGCCAGCAGTTCCCGCGTCAGCGCCCCGCAGTTGACGGCGATGAACGGGCCTTCGGCGCGATGCCCCGCCCGATGCAGCGCGCGTGCGAAAAGCTCCTTCCCGGCGCCGGTTTCGCCGAGCAGCAGGACGGGCAGATCCAGACGGGCGATGCGGCGCGCGCGCGCCTTGGTCGCCTCCAGCGCCTCGCTCTCGCCGATGATGTTGCCAAACGCATCGTCGCCTGCCGGCATCGTCACCGCTGCCGGGGGCAGCGAGACCGCCGTCCGCCTGTTGCCGCCAGCCCCGAGCGGAATCACGAGCATCGTCCCCAGCATGCCGTCGTGATCCGTGACCGGGTGCAGCCATTCGGCGCGGAGCCAATCCGGATACTGGCTGCGCCGGTTCGGCTCCGGCAGGGCAAGGTCGAGCCCCGGCAATGGACTGCCGACCTGTACGGGAAATCGCACGCCATACAGATCGCGCATCGCCTGCGCATCGCCGTTGATGCGCACGACGCGGCCCCGGCCGTCGATCAGCACGACGTAGTCGCTGGCGTAACGGATGAAATTGTCGATCGCACGGGTCAGAAGCCGTTCGTGGAGCGCCGCGTCGCGGCGGCTCAGTTCGCACTCGATCTGCCTCGCGGCGGCCATCACGAGGCCTAGCGTGTGCCCATGAAGCGTTTCCTTGACGCCGGAGACATCCACCACGCCCAGCAAGGTGCGGTCAAAAGGATCGAAAACCGGCGCCGCAGCGCAGGTCCAACGCTTGACGTCCAGGCAGAAGTGCTCATTGGCATGGATCTGAACCGGGGCCGCCATCGCAATGGCGGTGCCGATGGCATTGGTGCCGATGACTTCCTCGTTCCAGCAGCCCCCGGTGGCCAGGTTGATCTCCTCGCCGACGCTGCGCACCCGCGTTTCGCCGTTGAGCTGAAGTATCGTGCCGCTCCGGTCGCCGAGCATGATGAGCGTGCCGCATTCGCGCAGGATGTCGCGCAGATCTTCGAGTGCGGGACGGGCCGCATCGCAGAGATCCTGGTTTTGCCGCTGCAATTGGCGAACATATTCGGCGGCGGTCCCGGGGGCGAAGTGCGTACCCGGATCGACAGCGTCGGAACGGCATCGCTGCCAGGACGCAAGGACGACTTTGCGCACACCGTCCGCGGCGAGCGGCTTGTCCTGCACGAAGCGCTCCCACGCCGACGCCACGACGGGTTCGTCGCCGATGTTGGGAATCAGAGAGTCGCAATGAAAAAACCGCATGGGACGACCATCCTCAAATGATGAGGCGACTGGAGCGTCGCATCATCATCAAGCAGCCAATCTCGTTTACATGAACGGCTTGCGCCGCGCAGTCTGAAAACCGGCCAACGTCACCGCCGGAAGGATCGAACGGGTTCGAACACAGCATCCGTGACTAAACCGATGGGAGAGAACAACCGCGCCGCGCGTGGTTTCAAGCTCGCCCACTACCTCTGCCTGTCTCCGGGCCGCCGCGGCACCGCTAACTCTAACGCGAAAATTCGCCGGATTGCCCCAGGGGCAACCATACCCGGCCAACGCGCGATCGGCGTCCGCACGGCGCTGCAACGAGGCCGGGACGTGTCCGGTTTCCGGACACGTCCGCGTGAGCGTCTGGAATCCGGACGGCGACGGCGAACCGCGCGCGACCGGCGGCGCGTCCAGGACTGGCCCCTAACCCGTTGATTCGAATCACATATCGAGTCCTCCCACCGGTGCCAGGCCGTCCTGGCATATCCATTGCCCTATGTCAGGCGTGGGACACCCCACCATGACCAGAGCAATGACAGGAGGCAATATGCAGGAGCAATCCACCGTACAGGTGATGGGCATCGATGCCGGCGGCACGATGACCGACACCTTCTTCGTCCGCTCGGACGGCCGTTTCGTGGTCGGCAAGGCGCAGAGCAATCCCGGCGACGAATCGCTCGCCATCTTCAACTCGTCGCAGGATGCCCTCACCCACTGGGGCCGGTCCGTCGACGACGTCTACCCCGAACTGGCGACCTGCGTCTATTCCGGCACCGCCATGCTCAACCGCATCCTGATGCGCAAGGGCCTCGACGTCGGCCTGATCTGCAATCGCGGCTTCGAGCAGATCCATTCGATGGGCCGTGCGCTGCAAAGCTATCTCGGCTACGCCCTCGAAGACCGCATTCACCTCAATACGCACCGTTACGACGAACCCCTCGTGCCGGTCTCGCGCACCCGCGGCGTCACCGAGCGCACCGACGTGCAGGGCAAGGTCGTCATCCCGCTGCGCGAAGAGGAGGTGCGCGCGGCCACGCGCGAACTGGTGGAGGCCGGTTCCCAGGCCATCGTCATCTGCCTGCTGCAATCCCACAAGAACGAGGCGAGCGAGCTGCGCGCCCGCGACGTCGTCAAGGACGAACTGAAGAAGCTGAAGGTGGACATCCCCGTTTTCGCGTCGGTCGACTACTACCCGTCGCGCAAGGAAAGCCACCGCATGAACACCACCATCCTCGAAGCCTACGGCGCCGAACCCTCGCGTCAGACGCTGAAAAAGGTCAGCGACCGCTTCAAGAAACACGGCGCCAGGTTCGACCTGCGCGTGATGGCGACGCACGGCGGCACCATCAGCTGGAAAGCCAAGGAACTGGCGCGCACCATCGTCTCCGGCCCGATCGGCGGCGTGATCGGCTCGAAGCTGCTCGGCGAAGCGCTCGGCGACGAGAACATCGCCTGCTCCGACATCGGCGGCACGAGCTTCGACGTGGCCCTGATCACGAAGGGCAACTTCGCGATCAAATCCGATCCCGACATGGCCCGCCTCGTGCTCTCGCTGCCGCTCGTGGCGATGGATTCGGTCGGCGCCGGCGCGGGCAGCTTCGTCCGCCTCGACCCCTACAGCAAATCGATCAAGCTGGGCCCGGACAGCGCGGGCTACCGCGTGGGCACCTGCTGGCCCGAGAGCGGCCTCGACACGGTTTCCGTGTCCGATTGCCACGTCGTGCTCGGCTATCTGAACCCGCAGAACTTCCTCGGCGGCGCGATCAAGCTCGATGTCGAACGCGCGCGCCAGCACATCAAGGCTCAGATCGCCGATCCGCTCGGCCTGTCGGTCGAGGATGCCGCAGCGGGCGTCATCGAGCTGCTCGACCTGACGCTGTCCGAGTACCTGCGCGCCAACATCAGCGCCAAAGGCTACAACCCGGCCGAGTTCACCTGCTTCTCGTACGGCGGCGCCGGCCCGGTTCATACCTACGGCTACACCGGGGGCGTCGGCTTCAAGGACGTCGTCGTGCCCGCCTGGGCAGCCGGCTTCTCGGCCTTCGGCTGCGCCTGCGCCGACTTCGAGTACCGCTACGACAAGTCGGTGGATCTCGGCGTCGCCCAGCACGCTCCGGCCGCGGACAAGGAAACCGCCTGCAAGACCCTGCAGGAAGCGTGGGGCGAGCTGGCCGTCAAGGTCATCGACGAGTTCGTCCTCAACGGCTACAAGGCCGAAGACGTGCTGCTGATCCCCGGCTACAAGATGCAGTACATGGGTCAGCTCAACGACCTCGAAATCGTTTCGCCGGTCGCCCGCGCCGCCAGCGCCTCCGACTGGGACCAGATCGTCGAGGCATTCGAGAACACCTACGGCCGGGTTTATGCCAGCTCCGCCCGCTCGCCGGAACTGGGCTTCTCGATCACCGGCGCCATCCTGCGCGGCACCGTCGTGACCCAGAAGCCGGTGCTGCCCGAAGATCCGGACGCCGGTCCGACGCCGCCGAAGGAGGCTTACCTCGGCACCCGTCCTTTCTATCGCCATAAGCGGTGGGTCGATGCCGCGCTCTGGAAGATGGAGGCGCTGAAGGCCGGCAATCACATCGTCGGCCCGGCCATCATCGAATCGGACGCCACGACCTTCGTGGTACCGGACGGTTTCGAGACGACGGTCGACAAGCACCGCCTGTTCCACCTTAAAGAAGCGAAGTAAGGAGACAAGCCATGAACGTATTGAGCAACAAGGAGCTCGGCCTTGCCGACCTGCTGAAGACCGGCCAGACGCTCAAGCAGTACCGCGACGGCATCATCGAGCGCACGAAGGCCACCGGACACTACAACGGCCTCGACAAACTGGAATTCCGCGACGGCGACCCGATCGGCTACGAAAAGCTGTTCTCGAAGCTGCGCGGCGGCCTGGTGCATGCGCGCGAAACCGCCAAGAAGATCGCCGCGAGCCCGATCGTCGAGCAGGAGGGTGAACTCTGCTTCACGCTGTACAACGCCGCGGGCGACTGCGTGCTCACGTCGACGGGGATCATCATCCACGTCGGCACGATGGGCGCGGCGATCAAGTACATGATCGAGAACAACTGGGAAGCCAACCCCGGCATCAACCCCGGCGACATGTTCACGACCAACGACTGCGCCATCGGCAACGTTCACCCCTGCGACATCGCCACCATCGTGCCGATTTTCTGGGAGGACCGGTTGATCGGCTGGGTCGGCGGGGTCACGCACGTCATCGACACGGGCTCGGTAACGCCGGGTTCGATGTCCACCGGGCAGACCCAGCGCTTCGGCGACGGCTACATGATCACCTGCCGCAAGACCGGCGTGAACGACGAACCGCTGCGCGACTGGCTGCACGAGTCGCAGCGCTCCGTTCGCACGCCGAAATACTGGATTCTCGACGAGAAAACCCGCATCGCCGGGTGTCACATGATCCGCGAACTCGTGGAGGACGTGATCCGCGCCGACGGCATCGAGGCTTACGAGAAGTTCGCGTTCGAAGTCATCGAAGAGGGACGCCGCGGCCTCGTCAGCCGCATCAAGGCCATGACCCTGCCGGGCAAGTATCGCAAGGTCTCCTTCGTCGACGTGCCCTTCAAGCACCCGGACGTGCAGGTCTCGAACGCCTTCGCCAAGCTCGACTCGATCATGCACTCGCCGTGCGAGATGACCATCCGCCCGGACGGCAAGTGGCGTCTCGACTTCGAGGGTGCGAGCCGCTGGGGCTGGCATACGTTCAACGCGCACCAGGTGGCCTTCACGTCCGGCATCTGGGTGATGATGTCGCAGACCCTGGTGCCGACCCAGCGCATCAACGACGGCGCCTACTACGCCACCGAGTTTCGTCTTCCCAAGGGCACCTGGTGCAACCCCGACGATCGCCGCACGGGCCACGCCTATGCCTGGCACTTCCTCGTCTCCGGCTGGGCGGCGCTGTGGCGCGGCCTCTCGCAGGCGTACTTCAGCCGCGGCTACCTTGAGGAAGTCAACGCGGGCAACGCCAACACGTCGAACTGGCTGCAAGGCGGCGGCATCAACCAGGACGGCGAGATCCACGCCGTCAACAGCTTCGAGGCCAGCTCCTGCGGTACCGGTGCCTGCGCGATCAAGGACGGCCTCAACCACGCCGCCGCGATCTGGAATCCGGAAGGCGACATGGGCGACATCGAGATCTGGGAGATGGCCGAGCCGCTGCTCTACCTCGGCCGCAACGTCAAGTCCAACTCCGGCGGCTACGGCAAGTACCGCGGCGGCTGCGGCTTCGAGACGCTGCGCATGGTCTGGAACGCGCAGGACTGGACCATGTTCTTCATGGGCAACGGCTTCATGAACAGCGACTGGGGCTTGATGGGCGGCTACCCGTCCGCGACGGGCTATCGCTTCGAGGCCCACCAGACGGGGCTTGACAAGCGCATCGCGATCGGCGATTCCCTGCCGCTCGGCGGCGACATCGATCCGGGCAACCCCGATTACGAACGCCACATCGACGCCACCGCGCAGGTCAAGCGCGACAAGCAGTGCATCACCACTGAGGACTGCTATGCCAATCACGACCTCTACCTCAACTATCTGCGCGGCGGCCCCGGCTTCGGCGACCCGATCGACCGCGATCCCAAGGCCATCGAGGCGGATCTCAACCAGAAATTCCTGCTGCCGGAATACGCGCAGAAGGTATATGGCGCCGTCTTCGAACAGGACGGGAAAGGCGTGTTCACCGTGGATGCCACGAAGACTGCGGAGCGCCGCGGCAAGATGCGCGTGGAGCGCCTCGCCCGCTCGCTGCCGACGCGCGAATGGATGAAAGAGGAACGCGAACGCATCCTGAGCAAGCATGCCGCCCTCCCGGTGCAGCACATGTTCGCCACGAGCTTCGCGCTGTCCGAAAAATTCACCCGCGAGTTCAAGGCGTTCTGGAGCTTGCCCGACGACTGGCAACTGCTGGAGGACGAACTCGGCGTGCCGTCCTATGGCTCCAGACACCGCATGGACCTGTCGCTTCTGCCCGACGTCACCACCGTCGTCCAGGTCGAAGAGTAATCACCGAATCGAGGAATCGAAACATGTCTACCTACACCAACGAACAGGTCAGCCACCTCGTCGAAGGCACGCTGGACTGGGAAACCACCTTCCGCATGCTGTCCATGCCCAAGGACGACAGCCGCTTCGAGCAGTACCTCGCGGCCCTGCAGGCCAAGGTCGGCTTTCCGGACCGCATCGTTCTGCCGCTGGGGCCGCATCTGTACATCGTGCAGTCGGCCAAAACGAAGCAGTGGGTGACGCAGTGCGACTGCGGACACGCCTTCTGCGACTACCGTGAGAACTGGAAGTTGCATGCCGCCATCTACGTGCGCGACACGGAAGAGTCGATGACCGAGGTCTATCCGAAGCTGATGGCCCCGGACACCCAGTGGCAGGTGTATCGTGAGTACTATTGCCCGCAGTGCGGCGTCATGCACGACGTCGAGGCGCCAACGCCGTGGTATCCGGTGATCCATGACTTCGAGCCGGACATCGAAGCGTTCTACAAGGAATGGGTCAACCTGCCGGTGCCGGAGCGCGCCGCGGACTAGCGCCGCTTGCGCAAGGGGAGCGGGCATAGCCTGCTCCCCTGTTGCAACGAAGACGGCGGCGATTTGTGCAACTCGACGCTCGCGTGCCTATCGTCGCCTCCGTGCACCAAAGGCTCCTCGCACGAAACAAGACTGGACATGAACCCCAACCTCGCACACACGCTCGTTCTCGCGGCCGAGGCCAGCCCCGATCGGGTTGCAGTCTTTCATGGCGCGGGCACGTTCGCCACCTTCGCCGAACTCGCCGACCGCGCCGCGCGTGGCGCCCATGGCCTGCGCGAGCAACTCGGGCTCAGCGCCGGAGACCGGGTCGCCCTGGTCATGAAGAACTGCCCTCAATACGTCGAACTGCTGTACGCAATCTGGCACGCCGGCCTTTGTGCCGTGCCGGTCAATGCAAAGCTGCACGCGAGCGAAGTCCGCCACATCGTGGCGGATAGCGGCGCCCGCGTCTGTTTCGTCAATAGCGCCCAGAACTTTCCCGACACCGTGACCATTGTTGCTGGCTCAACGGAATACCGCAGCCTCTTTGCGACGCCGGGCATGCCGTTGGCCACCGTCGACAGCAATACCATGGCATGGCTTTTTTACACCAGTGGAACGACGGGCAAGCCCAAAGGCGTCATGCTCTCGCACGGTAACCTGGCTGCCATGTCGCGGGCCTATTCCAGCGCTGTCGCCCGGATCACGCCGGGCGGCTGCCTGATCCACGTGGCGCCGATGTCCCATGGCTCGGGACTTTATGTCATCCCTTACCTCGCCAACGGTGCGAGCCGGGTCATTCCGCTCTCAGGCGGCTTCGACGCAGCCGAGCTGGCCGGTCTCATCGCGGCGCACAGGCATCCGGGCTTTTTTGCGGCGCCGACCATCCTTAACCGCCTGGTCGAACATGTGCGGCGAACCGGGGCTGATCTGTCCAATCTCGCGGTCGTCGTCTGCGGCGGCGCACCGCTCTACCTCGAAGACGAAATTGCCGCACTCGACTGTCTCGGTGCGAGGATCGCCCAGATCTATGGTCAAGGCGAAAGCCCCATGACCATCACCGCACAGGCGCCTGCGGAGATTGCAGCCGCCCATGCCGATGGCGACCTCAAGGCGTTGTCGTCGGTCGGACGCCCCTTGCCCGACGTCGAAGTTCGAATCGCCGATGCCGAAGACCGCCCTGTGCCGTCGGGCGAAATCGGCGAGGTGCTCGTGCGCGGCCCCGCCGTCATGCAAGGTTACTGGAACAACGCGCCCGCCAGTGCCGCGACGCTTCGCAACGGCTGGCTGCACACCGGCGATGTCGGGTGCCTGGACGAGCACGGCCGGCTCGTACTAAAAGACCGCAGCAAGGACGTGATCATCAGCGGAGGCTCCAATGTCTATCCCCGTGAGGTGGAAGATGTGCTGCTTGCGCATCCCGCGGTGAGCGAGGTTTCCGTGCTCGGGCGCAGTCATCCTGAGTGGGGAGAAGAAGTGGTCGCCATCGTGGTGCCGATCGCGGGGGCCCAATTGAGCGCCCCGGAGCTCGACCAATGGTGCCTCGACCGCATTGCCCGCTTCAAGCGTCCGAGAGCCTACCTGTTCGTCGAAGCTTTGCCGAAGAACAGCACCGGTAAAGTGGTCAAGACGGCGTTGCGCGACCTCCTGGCCCGATCCGGACCGGAAGACAACGCGAACGCCAGGACCTGGCGCTGGAGCCTGGCCGGACAGTGAGTCCGTGAAGAACCGAAAAAAAGCCAGCATGTGCCCTCCGTCAAAGACACATGCTGGCCGCAGATCATCGACAGTATCGCAACTGCCCCGGTGCGCTTCAGCTGCAAGAAGTGCGTGAATCAGATGCGATTCACACCCGTCAGCCGAGCACCTCGCTCGCCGGTACATACGGGTAGCCAAGATCTCTTGCCACCGCTTCGTATGTCACCTTGCCCTCGCAGACGTTCAATCCATGACTCAGATGCACGTCGTCTACGAGTGCTTTCTTCCATCCCTTGTCAGCCAGGGAGATCGCGTGACCAATGGTTGCATTGTTCAGCGCAAAGGTTGAGGTTCGCGCGACGGCGCCGGGCATGTTGGCCACGCAATAGTGGACTACTCCGTCGACGAGGTACGTGGGGTCCGCATGGGTCGTTGCGTGCGACGTCTCGAAGCAGCCCCCCTGGTCGATCGCCACATCGACCACGACCGAACCTGCCTTCATCTGTCCGATCATGCTTCGCGTAACCAGTTTGGGCGCAGCGGCCCCGGGAATCAGCACGCCGCCAATCACGAGATCCGCGTTCGCCACATTCTCCTCGATGACCTGTGCATTCGAGTACAAGGTGCGAATGCGGTTTCCGTAGACAAGATCGAGCTGCCGCAAGCGATCGATATTCTTGTCGAGCACCGTCACCCTCGCGCCAACGCCGACCGCCATCTGCAAGGCGTTGGTCCCGACCACGCCCGCGCCGATGATGACCACATCGGCAGGCGCCACACCGGGCACGCCTCCAAGCAGCAGGCCCTGGCCGCCTTTGGACTTCTCCAGATGCGCGGCGCCGGCCTGAATTGCCATGCGGCCAGCCACTTCGCTCATCGGCGCGAGCAAGGGCAACCCGCCGCCCGCCGACGTAATGGTTTCATATGCGACGCAGACGGCACCCGATTTCACCAGCGCCGCGGTTTGCTCCGGATCCGGCGCGAGGTGCAGGTAGGTGTACAGGATCTGGCCGGCACGCAGCATGCCGCACTCGACTGGCTGGGGCTCCTTGACTTTGACGATCATGTCCGCGCGAGCAAATATTTCCGCCGCGCCGTCGCACATCACAGCCCCGGCGGCACGATATGCATCGTCGGACAGACCGATCGCCGTGCCGGCCGACGTCTGCACCACGACCTGATGCCCACGTGCAGTCAGTTCGCGCACGCTTGCCGGGATCAAACCAACGCGATACTCGTGATTCTTGATTTCCTTTGGAACGCCAATCAGCATTTTGTCTCTCCTCGATATGGAGATGCCCCACCCATTCAGGGATCGGGACACCGGGACTTGCCTTTGTCCGGCGAGCTTTATAGCTTTGTCGACGTTTCGTATAACGAATAAATTAGCTACTGCCGAAGCGTCGTATGGCCGTCGACAGGCGCGTTGCAGACATCGGCGATCGTAAAGATGGCCACAGATACGCGCAGTCTTTAAACGCGTCAGGACTTTATGCTGCGGTCCGCGCGAATTTCTTGTTCTGCGCCCATGCTAGTTCAACCACAGTAGCTGACATAACTGTTTTTCTCGTGAAAGCAGTATTTTTTCCTGTTTAAAGGATCCCGGCTTGGACTAGCGCAAGCCGCCGTCTGTTCACGCATCGACTGCCGGTTGCGCTGAAAACTGAACGCGCCATCGCCAGCGCACGCGCGATCTTCGCCATGCGGTCCATTGGCGATGTTCAGGCCGACGACGGTTCCGTTTGCGAATGGATCTCGAATACGGCAATGGCGCGCCGCTGGGCGGCCACCTGCGCGTTCAGCGAGGCCGCCGCATCTGCCGCCTGTTGAACGACCACCGCGTTCTTGCGAATCACCTGGTCCATACGACTCACGGCCTCGTTGACCTGCCCGATTCCCCCGTGCTGTTCTTCTGAAGCGTCGAAGATGTTGCCGTTGATCTCAACCACGCGCTTGATTGCCCCGCGAACGTCCACCATCGCCTGCACGACGTGGTCAGCGTGCACGGCGCCCCCGGAAATCGCCTCGGCCGAGGTCCGGACCAGAACCTTGATCTCCTTCGCTGCGATAGCTGCGCGCTGCGCGAGGCTACGGACTTCTCCGGCGACAACCGCAAAACCCCTCCCGTGCTCGCCCGCGCGCGCAGCCTCAACAGCCGCATTCAGCGCCAGAATGTTGGTCTGAAACGCGATTCCTTCGATGAGCGCGGTAATCTCCACGATCTTCGCCGAGCTTGCGGAGATGTTGTCCATCGTGCCTCTCATCTGCTCGACTGCGGCCATACTGGTATCGGCCGCGCGGGACGTCGCATTGGCAAACTCCGCTGCCTGGCGAACGTGATCCGAGTTACGTCGGACCGACAGGATGAGTTCGTCCATGCGTGCCGCCGTTTCCTCGATCGACGCGGCTTGCCGCCTCACGCCTGCTGACAGATCGGTGCTACCGTCGGCTATCTGGCTGGATGCATTCAGAATTGCGTCGCTTGATACCTTGATCGTCTGAACGGTCCTTGCGAGATGTCCGTCCATCGCCTGGAGCGCCAGGAGCAACTGCGCGAACTCACCGCGCAAGCTGATCCCCTCGGCGTCACCCAGCCGGCCTTCGGCGATTCGCCGGGCTACGCCAAGTGCGGCCTTCAAGGGACGCGTAATCGCCCATACCAGCCACGCGGTCGCGGCACAGGCGGCTGCCATACCCAGAACGATTGCGCCAAGCACCGTCCATCGCAATGTGTTGAACGTGGCGTTGCCCCGTTCAGCCAACTGCCGCGCCTGCCTCGCGCTCAACGCAACGTCGCGACCGATCGCGTCGGACACCGCATCGCCGATCTCCGTGAGTTCATCGATCGTGAATGCCGCCGTGTCCAGATTTCCGCCGCGCAGCACCGAGACAACGTCGTCCGACTGCGTCCGGAAGACCGCGAGCTTCTTCGCCACCTGATCAGCCAGCCGGCGCTCGTCGGGCGTGGCAATCTTCGCCGGGTAATAGTCATGCCAGGCCCGATCGAGCTTTTGCTGTTCTTCGCCGATGCTTGCGACGAGCTCTGCAGCCTTATCCTGGTCATGCAGCGCCTGGATGTAACGCATCTGAAGACGAATCTTCAGCGCGGCCGCCTGTACCGCGGCAAGATCTTCGATTGCCACCGTGCTCACCGAATACATGCTGCCCATATCCGCGCTGAGCCTGGCGAGACCGAGAAGGCCCATCAAACCAATGGCCGCCATCAGCGCGACACAAACGCCCAGCGCCAGCATGATCTTGAACCGGATCGTGCCTGTGAATGCCCTCATTCGACAAATCCTTTAATCCATTAGCAACTTCCAGAGGAATGCGAATCAGCCTATCTCATAGGGCAAGTTGATTCTTCACGCTGGCATCGGTCGTCGCAAGGATTGCCGGCCTGACGGCAATGGCGAAGTCAGGCCAGCCGCGTAATCGGTCAGTCGTCCGCGCAGAACATCGTCGGCGTGATATTGGTGAAGTTCTTCACATCGCCAATGATCTCAGCGGTTTTGGCCGACGAAAGAGCCGCATTGATTGCGACCGGATCGATGAAACGCAGTATCGCTACGCATGCGAAGGGCTGCTGACCGGGTGATGGAAACAGGACCTCGGCTGATTGCAGGCCAAACTCACTCCACGCAGAGCGGACAAGTGGAGCATGGGTCGAAAGGTAGTACTCGCGGTCAAACGTCCCGCCTTCGGTGCTCGGGTAGCTCACGATCAGAGTAGTCATATTCGGTTCCGTGTTGAGATGTGTCTGGGCGTTGCATTAGGTGGATGCGCGCGATTCGTTTGAATGGCGTGCGGCGTGAATTGCACGCTTGCGCGAACAACATCGCATACGCGATCGACGCGGCAGGAGCGTCCGCGGCATCGGCCAGGCTGCGGACGCTCCTGCGTGTCACTGGCGCACTGCCGGTCAGCTCACTGACGAACCCGGCAGATCGGCCAGCTTCTTGCCAAGCGCCGCAGCCACATGGGAAGCAGCGATATAGCTAAAGCTCATGATCGTCTCGCTCGGGTCCACCGCGGGCCCGATCGGGAACACCGAAGGATCGGACACGAACAGGTTGTCGAACCCGTGCACGCGATGGCTGGAATCGGTCACCGAGGTCCTCGGGTCCGTGCCCATGCGGCAGCCGCCGAACGGATGGGCCCCACCGAGGAACAGGCTGCCAGGCTTGATCTCGATGTTGTCGATGAGACCGATCTGGTCCACCGACTTGAGCTCCGTGCGGCGCATGTCGGGAATCATCACCTTGGAGGCGCCGGCCTTGAAGAGGATGGTCGAGATCTTCTTCAGCATGTCGCGGAGCATCTTCTGCGTGGTGGGGCCATATGGATACGACAGATCGCGCTGCCCCCTGGAGTCGAGCCGGATTTCGCCGAGTTCGTCGGGATGGTCGTCGACAATGCCGATCGCGCCGCCCACGTGCGAGAAGTTCTCCATCCAGTCGGCGCCGGCGGCGTCGAAGCCGCCGATCGAGTACCCCAACATGGCGGGATGGAGCTGGTCGGGCACCAGCAGATAGCCGCCTTCGACGTATTTGCCGTTGGCGTCGTAGCGGGCACGGCTGAAGCCATCCACGCCAAAGCAGGCCGGGGGCTTGCGCCACATGACGATCGGCTCATTGAACATGGCGTGTGCGAACCCGACCGGATTCATGCCAAAGTGCTTGCCCAGCGCCGGCAGCGAGTCGCGCAGGCGAGGCTGCGACAGCATGAAGGTCGGCGTGTTGAAGCCGCCCGTCGCAACGACGAAGTGCTTGGCCTTCACCGTCACCTTCTTGCCGCTGGGCCGGTTGCGCCGGCGGTCGATCACGCTGGCCGACAGTTGCGTCACGCGATTGCCGTCGAAGGTGAACTCATCGGCCCTCAGGTCCGCATAGACGCGCGCGCCCAGCGCCATCGCCGACGGCAGGCTGGTGACAAGCTGGCTCTGCTTGGCGTTGACCGCGCAGCCCTGCATGCAATGGCCCGAGCCCGCGCAGCCGTTCCTCGCCTGCTTGATCGGCATGCTCTGCCAGCCGAGCGCCTGCACCGCGTCGCGGAACAGCTCGTTCATGCGGTTGTGGTATTTCGGATCCATCTCGGCGATGTGCAGGCGCCGCTCGATGTCGTCGAAGATCGGCGCGAGATCCCTGGCGCTGTGCCCCGTGACGCCATAGTGCTCGCTCCACAGCGCCAGACGGTCGTCCGGCGTGCGAAAGCTGTCGGCCCAATAGTGCACCGAGGTGCCGCCGACCAGTTCGCCATAGTACAAATACGTCGAGCCATCGGTCGAGGAAGCAAGGCCGCGCTCGGCATCGACCTTGCCGGACTGGTTCAGCTCGCGATTGTCGAAGGTCGACGCCGGATAATAGCCGCCTTTCTCCAGGACCACCGTGTCGATGCCCGCTTCGGCGAGCTTGTAGGCCATGGTGGCGCCGCCGCAGCCGGATCCGAGCACGCACACCTCGGCGGTGATCGTGTCGAGCGTGCCGTAGTCGGTGTATTCGTAGGGTTTCGTCGTTGCTGTCATGTTGCGCTCCATCCTCAGTCTTGTGACTTGCGGCCGACCAGCTCAGCGTAGTACACGCGCTGCTCGCTGCGTTTTTCCGGCAGGTTCATGAACGGGCCGTCATAGCCGATGGCATTCCAGCTCGATGGATGGCCGTAGTAGTACCAGCGCATCATCGCAGGCAGACTGAAGATGACGACGCGCTGGGCGTCGTCGGTGGTGTCGCTGGCCTCGATGAGGAACTTGCGGCGATCAGCCAGCGAGAGGCGCGAGAAGCGTGACATGTAGCCCTTGGCCAGCGGCAGCATCTCGAGCATGTAGAACGCGGCACGCAGGTCGCTGCTGATGCCGTCGCTGACGAAATACATCTCCTCGTCCATGCGCGTCACGATCTCGGCCTGCTCGACGCTCGGAAATCCTGGGCGATCCGGCACGCTGACCTCGGCCAGCGTGTGCACGATGTCGGCCAGGTGGCCGTCAAGCGACAGCAGCTTGCCGTAGCGTTCACGATAGCGATTCGTCATCGTGAGATAGCCGAAGCCACCGGATGCCACTGCAACAGCGCCGCCGATACCGAGCAACGTCAACTTGAGAAAGCGCCGCTTCGCGAAAAAGTTTGTGGTATTCACGCCTTGCCCTCCAACTTGAATGGCCGACCGGCCGGGATCGAATCGTCCTTGTTTGCGGCCTTCCCGGCACCGAACGGCGTCAGTTCGTTTCCCGGCTTTGCAGCCTCCTGTGCTGACACTGTGGCCTGGACGCTGCTGAATGCGAACGCGCGTAAACCGGCGACCACACTAGCGCGCCCATTGATGCTTTGCTTCATGGCGCAGTCTTCCTCCAAAAATATCGATGCCGCCTTGCTGAGCGCGGCTTTATTGAAATGATCGAGTCAGAGACCGTTCATAGATGCATCCATAGGGAACCTAAACATTGGAATATGAAATGTAGCCGGGCGAGACCTGGATGCTCAGGCCAGGGTCGGACTCGACTCGACCCGGGTACCCGGGCGGCGCAGCAGTTGCCAGCCGAACAGCAGCATCCACGCGGGCAGCACCAGTACGCCAATCATCTCGCAGGTGCTCGACACCTCTTCGAGGTCGAGGAAAAAACCGAACACGAAGAAGAGCCCGTAGAACCCGCTGGCAATCTTCAGCAGAATCGTCCCTTTCCAGCCGTTTTTCTTCAGCACGCTCGCGATGATGGACCCGAAGAACAGTACGAGCGGACCTTCGATCCACCACAGCCCGTTCTGCGCGGCATGGGAGACGGCCGTCCACGCTGCGGCCGCGGCCACCCTGGTGGCCTGATCGCCGCCTGCGTATAAATCTGCAAGCGGGTGGATGATGCCCGCCTGGGTAAGTGCGCCGGTCACGCCCACCATGACGTAGAGAACGATGGCGAATGCCACCATCGTGACCAGCGCGCCAAGCTCCTCGCGGAAGGCGTGCAGGAAGTACCCGCCGATGACCAGGAACGGCAGGTAGAAGCCGAACGTGTCGGCAAGCATCGACCAGCGATAAAGCTCACGCATATCGGCCGGCAACGCCAGCATCGCCGCGCCGTTGACAATCATTCCAGAATCCGAGCCGGTCGCCGTCAGCAGCAAGCCCATGGTCAGGTAAGCCAGGATGCCGCCAATGATGGCGCTCCATGCCGTAAAGCGCACCACGTTGCCGGATGGTTGATTCATCTTTGTTCTCCATGAAAAACGTCCGTCTCAAACGAATTGACGAAGACCGGGTGAGCGGAAGGAATCGCCATGCTTGAGGCCCTCAATAAAGCATTTCGACAAAGCGTGGAGCGTTCTATCGGCTCGGCGGGTACGGTACGGTCACCGTCGATGACGCTGATATTCGTCAGCGTGCTCCCGTGGTCGATATTGATGAGCTCGCACATGGGTCTCTTTTCCGGGTATTTGAGGGGACTGTACAAGCAATGCGTCTTTCCGCCACCCCTGCCGCTGGCAGGGGAAATGAGGTGGGGGGCGGAGTTGGATGAAAACCGATGAACAGCACCGGGCGTCGCAGGTGCAGCTATTTTTGTGTCGCGCAAAATGCGGATAGCCACGCGCGCGCGAGGCGCGCAGAAGACCAGCGCCAAATCGAAGCGTCTTCCCAATCCGTCCAGCTTTGTCGTACCGGATTGGATCACCACGAGTAAGGAATCTCTCCGGCGGAGCCGCCTTACGCCAGTTGCGCCACCAGTTCGGGAATTTCCTTGAACAGATCACCGACGAGGCCGTAGTCGGCCACGCTGAAGATCGGCGCCTCCGGATCCTGGTTGATCGCGACGATCACCTTCGAATCCTTCATGCCCGCGAGGTGCTGGATCGCGCCGGAGATGCCCACCGCGATGTACAGATGCGGCGCGACGATCTTGCCCGTCTGGCCGACCTGATAGTCGTTCGGCACGTAGCCCGCGTCGACCGCCGCGCGCGATGCCCCCAGGGCAGCTTGCAGCTTGTCCGCCAGCGGCTCCAGCACCTTCGCGTAGTTCTCGGCGCTGCCGAGCCCGCGCCCACCCGACACAATGAACTTCGCGCTGGCCAGTTCCGGACGATCCAGCCAGGTCACTTCACGGCTGACGAACTGCGAGATACCCGAATCCGTTCCCGCTTCGATCTTCTCGACCACCGCACTGCCGCCTTCTCTTGCAACCGGATCGAACCCCGTCGCGCGTACCGTGATCACCTTGACCGGATCGCTCGATTGCACCGTCGAAATCGCGTTGCCTGCGTAGATCGGGCGCTCGAACGTGTCGGCGCCGACAACAGCCGTGACGTCCGATATCTGCGCGACATCGAGCTTCGCCGCGATGCGCGGCGCGATGTTCTTGCCGTAAGCCGTTGCGGGCGCAAGGATGTGCGAGTAGTCCTTCGCGGTGTTCAATACAGTCGCTGCGACGTTCTCCGCCAGGCCTGCCGCCAGTTGCGGCGCGTCGGCTACCAGCACCTTCACGACGCCGGCGAGCTTCGTGGCTTCGTCCACCGCATCCCGCGCGTTGTGGCCCGCGACCAGCACGTGGATGTCCTCGTCGACGAACATGGCAACGACAGCCGCGGCCGCCACCGTGTTCAGCGTCGCCGACTTGATCGACGTGTTGTCGTGTTCGGCAATAACCAGAATCGTCATTTCTTTCCGCTCCTTCTTACAGCACCCTGGCTTCGGTCTTCAACTTCTCGACCAGCGTCTTCACGTCCGGCACCATGACGCCGGCGCTGCGCTTCGGAGGTTCCACGACTTTCAGCGTCCTAAGGCGCGGCGCGACGTCCACGCCCAGGTCTTCCGGCTTGATCGTATCGAGCGGCTTCTTTTTCGCCTTCATGATGTTCGGCAGCGTCACGTAGCGCGGCGCGTTCAGGCGCAGGTCGGTCGTGATCACGGCCGGCAGCGTCAGCGACAACGTTTCCACGCCGCCGTCGATTTCACGCGCGACCATCGCCTTGCCGTCGGCAATTGTCACCTTCGATGCGAACGTCGCCTGCGGCAGACCCGCAAGCGCAGCCAGCATCTGGCCGGTCTGGTTCGAATCGTCGTCGATGGCCTGCTTGCCGAGGATCACGAGCTGTGGCTCTTCCTTGTCGACCAGCGCCTTCAGGAGCTTCGCGACCGCGAGCGGCTCGACGCCGTCGTTCGATTCGACGAGAATCGCGCGGTCCGCGCCGATCGCGAGCGCCGTGCGCAGCGTTTCCTGCGCTTGCGCGACACCAACCGACACTGCGACCACTTCAGTCGCCACGCCCGCCTCCTTCAGGCGCACGGCTTCTTCCACGGCGATTTCGTCGAACGGGTTCATCGACATCTTTACGTTCGCAAGGTCGACGCCCGTGTTGTCCGACTTCACGCGGACTTTCACGTTGTAATCGACTACGCGCTTGACTGGCACAATCACCTTCAATGTCGTCTCCACAACCTGGTCATCTGCGGCCACCATGAAATTAAAGCGCCACCACGGCCTCACCAACAATCTTCTGGATGCCAAACTGATTCACGGTATGAATCTCCAGACGAACGCGCCGCTCACCATTGGCCTCGAATTTCTCGGCCACCCGTCCGCGGCAGGCGATCGTGTTACCCAGGTGCGTGATGCCCTGGAAACGCACATCAAAGCGGCGCAGTCGTGCCTGCGGCACCCACTTCGTCAGCAGGCGGCCAAGCCACGCCATGCCGAGCATCCCGTGCGCAAACACATCCGGCATGCCGGCGCGACGAGCGAAGTCAGTGTCAATATGGATCGGATTATGGTCGCCCGAGGCGCCGCCAAAGAGCGCGAGCGTCGTGCGATCGACTGGCGCAAGCACCAGTTCCGGAAGCAGATCGCCGACCCGCACCGTATCAAAACCGGGATTCGTCATCACAGGACCTCTCAGTTGCGGCACACCAACACGGTGCGCAGTTCGGCGACAAGTTCGCCGCGCTGGTTGGTGGCGCGCGATGTCTTCTCGACGAATTCAAGCGCGCCATTCTTCTTGTCGTAGATATCCTCGATAACCGAGCGCACCGTGATGGTGTCGCCCACGCACGCCGCGGCGTGATAGGTGAAGCCCTGCTCGCCATGCAGCAGCTTCGCAACAGGCACCCCGAGTTGTTCCAGAAGCTGGTCGATGGCGCCTGAATCCAGTTCGGCCGCAAACAGGAAGGTGGGCGGCGCCGGCAAATCCGGGTAACCGGAACGCCGGGCGGCTGCGTCATCGATATAAACCGGGTCGGTCTCGCCGATGGCCCTGGCGAAGAACTGCAGGCGGGAGCGCTCGATGGGCAGCACCGACGGCGGCAACTCGTGCCCGACCCATTTTCTGTCGATCATGACAACCTCCTCAAACGCGCTCGTACAGCGTCACCACGCAGGCGCCACCGAGGCCAAGGTTGTGCTGCAAAGCCAGACGGGCGTTCGCGACCTGGCGCTTGTCCGCAGTGCCGCGCAGTTGCTGGACCAGTTCCGTGCATTGCGCCAGTCCAGTCGCTCCGAGCGGATGTCCCTTGGAGAGCAGACCGCCCGACGGGTTGGTCACGACCTTGCCGCCGTAGGTATTGTCGCCATCGCACACAAATTTCTCGGCCCCGCCTACCGCACACAATCCGAGCGCTTCATAGGTAATTAGCTCGTTGTGGGCAAAACAGTCGTGAAGCTCGACAACGTCCAGATCTTCGGGACCAACTCCGGCAGCCGCGTACACTTGCCGTGCCGCCTCCTGAGCCATACTGAAGCCCACCACTTCACGCATGTCATGTGCTTCGAAAGTGACAGGACGATCGGTCGTCATGGACTGGGCCTTGATCCGCACCGTGCGATTCAGGCCATGGCGGCGAGCGAAATCGTCCGAACAGACAATGGCTGCTGCCGCGCCACAGGTGGGGGGGCAAGCCATCAGGCGGGTCATCACGCCGGGCCACACTGCAGGCGCGGCCAGCACCTCTTCTTCGGTGACTACCGTACGAAAGAGCGCCACCGGATTGTTGGACGCGTGGCGACTCGCCTTGGCACGGATCTTCGCAAAGGTAGACAGTTGCGTGCCGTACTGCTGCATATGCGCCAGGCCCGCGCCCCCAAAGTAGCGCAGTGCCAGCGGCACCTCGGCGTTACCGACGATTTCGTCCGTGGCCTGCTCGAAGCGATCGAACGGGCTCGGGCGGTCGTCGAACCAGGCACCGAGTGCGCCCGGTTTCATCTGCTCGAATCCAAGTGCCAATACGCATTCGGCCGCACCGCTGGCCACCGCCTGGCGCGCCAGGAATAGCGCCGTCGAACCGGTCGAACAGTTGTTGTTGACGTTGACCACGGGAATGCCAGTCATGCCCACTTCGTACAGCGCGCGTTGACCCGCAGTCGAATCCCCGTACACATAGCCGATGTAGGCCTGCTGCACTTTGTCGTACGGAATGCCCGCGTCGGCCAACGCGGCAGCAGTGGCCTTGGCCGCCATTTGCGGATAGGGCTCGTTCATCCCCGGCTTCGTAAAGGGGATCATTCCGACACCGGCAACAACGACATGGTGAGTCATAATTTGCTCCAACGTAAAAGCAGTAAATATGTGACCAGGGAGGCCCGGCGTTTGTGTGCACGCCAATCGGGTTCCCGTGGGGCGGCCTTATAAATTTCTCCGAATCCTGCCATTGACAGGGATTCGATCAAGCTCACGCTGCCCGAACAACTTGCAGCCTGCGATCAGCGTCTAACGAGTCGCTACGCCGAATCCAGCGGCGTAAAGCGTGGTGCTCCGACGACATGAATTCCGCCGTCGACCCCGACGCTGTAGATTCCACGCGCCGCGTTGTGTGGATGCACGGCTGCCTCGGCAACACTAAGCACCGGCGCATAGCAGACGTCGCTACCTTCCAGCAGCGTGTCCCAGTACGCACGGGGCTGGCTGGCGAACAGCGCGGCGAATCGCTCCTTCAGCGCGGGCCAGGTCCGTACGTGGTATTGGGCCGACGGCTCGACGTCGCTCAGACCGAGCTTTTCCAGCAGCAACGCGTAAAACTGCGGCTCCAGCGCACCGAGCGTGATGAAGCGGCCATCGGCGCAGGCATAGACGTCGTAAAACGGGGAATCGTGGAACGGGCTCGGCTCGGCGCTATCCAGTTGCCCGCTGCGGCGGACCCATTGCGCGATGGATCCGAGCATCGCCAGCACATCGACGATGGCGCCGTCCACCACCCTCCCGCTGCCACCGCCGCGCACGTCGAGGAGCGCGCAAACCATGCCGAAAGCGAGCCCCAATGCACCGGCGGCATCGCCCACTACGGTAGGCGGCACGATTGGCCGCTCGCCTCGGTGCGCGGACAACGACAGCAAGCCGGTCAGCGCCACGTAATTCAGGTCGTGCCCGGCCGCCATCGCCAGAGGCCCTTGCTGGCCCCAGCCGGTCATGCGGCCGTAGACCAGCTTCGGATTGATCCTGGCGCATTCGGCAGGACCGAGGCCCAGCTTTTCCATCACGCCTGGCCGGTTGCCTTCGATCAGCGCATCGGCGCTGACCAGCAGTTCTCGCGCCTTGGCCCGGTCTTCGTCGCGCTTGAGATCGAGCGCGACGATGGTTTTGCCGAAACGCAGCGGATTGCCGCCGGTGCCACCCAGTAGTTCGGTCACCGCGCCTTTCTGCGGGCGCGCAATGACCGTCACCTGCGCGCCCATGTCCGCGAGCATGCGGCCCGCCAGCGGACCCGGACCGAGTCCCTCGAACTCGACAACGCGAACCTCTTTCAGCGGCGGATTCATTGCGGCAGCTTCCGGGCGATCAGTTCTTTCATGATCTCGTTGGTGCCGCCATAGATTTTCTGAATGCGGGCATCCGCGTACAGGCGGGCGATCGGGTACTCGGCCATGTAACCGTAGCCGCCGAAGAGCTGCAGACACTCGTCGGTCACGCGGCACTGCTGCTCCGTGCACCACCACTTGGCCATATAGGCCGCAGTGTCGTCGAGCTCGCCGTCCAGCAGGCGCTGAATACAGTCATTGACGAACGAGCGCACCACGTGGGCCATCGTCGCGCATTCCGCCAGCTTGAAGCGGGTGTTCTGGAATTCGTAGATCGACTGGCCGAATGCCTTGCGTTGTTGCGTGTATTCGAGCGTCAGTTCGACGGCACGCTCGATCACTGCCGCGGCCGGCACAGCGAGTAACAGGCGTTCGTACGGAAGCTGGCTCATCAACTGCGCAAAGCCCTTGCCCTCGACCTCGCCGAGCAGGTGATCCGCCGGCACGCGCACACCGTCAAACGAAAGTTCGGCCGTATCGGATGCATGCTGGCCCAGCTTCTCCAGCCGTCGCCCAACCTGGAAACCCTTCAGGTTCTCGGTTTCAAGCACAATCAGCGATACGCCGCGGCTGCCGGCCTCGCCGGTGCGCACCGCCACCACCAGCAAGTTGGCAGTAAAACCGTTAGTGATGAAGGTCTTGGCGCCGTCGATGACATAGTCATCGCCCTCGCGCCGGGCACGCGTACGCAGCGCCTGCAGATCGGAGCCGCATCCCGGTTCGGTCAGTGCGATACCGGCCAGCATCTCGCCGCTGGCCAGCTTGGGCAGCCAGCGCTGTTTCTGCGCTTCGGTACCGTAATCGAGGATGTAATGCGCGGCGATCGTGTGGACCGCCGTGTTGGCGGGCACTTCGGCCTTGGCCAGTTCGTCCTGCACCACCAGCTGGTACGCGAGATTGGTGCCCACGCCACCGTAGGCTTCGTCGATTTCCGGCAGCATAAAGCCCATTTCCCCGAAGGGGCGCCAGACTTCGCGCGGAATATAACCCTGGCGGCGCCAGCCATCCAGTTGCGGCGACAACTCTCCCGCAATATATCGACGCACCTGCTCGCGAAAGGCTTCGATGTCCTCATCCATCCACGGCTGGCGGAGCAATTTCGGCATCATGGTGACGTCTCCTTTAGATGCCGGTCAGGCCGCCGGTACACAGCAGCGTCTGTCCGCTCACATAGTCAGACTCGGGGATGCAAAACAGGTATACGGCGTCGGCACCCTCTTCCGGCGTACCGGCACGACCCAGGGGAATGCCCCGCTCCATCGCGGCCATCAGGTCGGGATTCACCCCAACCTTGATTTCGCGCCCCTCGATATTGGCTGTCGCGTTGTTGTCAGCCGTCGCTTCAGTCAAACGCGTCTTGATCAGACCATAAGCCACGCAGTTCACCGTGACGTTCATGCGTCCCCACTCTTTCGCCAGCGTCTCGGTCATGCCGATGATTCCCGCCTTGGCAGTCGAGTAGTTGGTCTGGCCGGCATTGCCAAAAATCCCGGCGACCGACGAGATGTTGACCACCTTGCGCATCACGCGTTTGCCGGCTTCGGTTTCAGCCTTCGACAACTGCCGGATCACCGGCTGCGCAGCCCGAAGAATACGGAAGGGCGCAGTCAGGTGGCAGTCGAGAACGGCGTACCACTGTTCGTCCGTCATTTTCTGGATGACGTTGTCCCAGGTATAGCCGGCGTTGTTGACGATGATGTCCAGACCTTTGTATTCACTGACGGCAGCGCCAACAAAACGCTCTGCGAAATCCGGCGCAGTGACCGAGCCGGCACAGACCACGGCCTCACCGCCTGCCGCGCGAATTTCGGACGCCACTTCTTCTGCGGGAACGGCATCGAGATCATTGAGGACCAGGCGCGCGCCCTCACTGGCGAGTTTCAGCGCGATGGCGCGGCCAATGCCGCGACCCGATCCGGTGACAAGGGCGACCTTGCCTTCGAGCTTGCGATTCATGAACTTTGTCTCCATTTAATGCTTCGTATCTATCCGCACCGCACTACCCGCCTGGCACGCTGCCGGGTCGAAGCAGCGGGAGGGCTCGCCGAGCCTCGCTGCTGGGAAGTGCGGATTGATTGCGCGGTGTTGGTCATGTTAAAAACACCTCCTTGAACCAGCAATTGCGCATTGCATCGATCGCATTGCAGAAAACCTCAACATTGGAGGTAGCACCGATTGGCGCCGCAATCCCCTGTGACGATACCGGTCGCATTCTTGCTCGGACTGCTCTCAGGACTGAAGGCGCGCGGCAAAGGGTATGACGACCTGTTGGCCGAGGCGGGCATTCCTCTCGCCCTGCTTGAGCACCCAGGCGCACGCATCACAGCGCAACAGTACGCGCAGGTATTCCGCGGTGCGATCGAACGCTTTGGAGACGAAGGTCTAGGTTTCTTCTCCAGGCCGCTGAAACTCGGCAGCTTCGCACTGCTGACAAGAAGCGCCCTGGGCGCGCGGACCCTGGAAAATACCATCCAGCGAATGTCCCATGTGTTCTGGCTACTGCAAGACGACGTCGCCCTTGAATTGCATCGCGAAGCCGACTCGGCGTGTCTGGTTTTCCGGTTCAGCAGCCCGCAGGTAGCAGAGCAGACGTTTCTCCACGCGCTTTTGCTACGGGTTTTCTGGCGCCTGCTTGCCTGGCTCGCGGGCGGACGCATGCCTGCTACGCGCTTTGACTTTCCCTTCGCTCGCCCGCCTTATGCCGGCAACTACAGCAAGGCCTTTCCCGCCGATATATCGTTCGAACAGCCACAGACAGCATTCTGGTTCGATGCTACGTGGCTGCAGCGCCCGGTACGGCGCGAGGAAACCGCGCTACGCCATTTCCTCGCCGACGCACAGGCCAACATCATTCTGCCGCGCCGGTCGGACGATGTCGTCAGCGCGCGCGTGCGTAGCTACCTGCATATTTGCCAACCCGTTTGGCCGGACCTTGCCACCACCGCCGAATCGCTGCACGTTTCCGTCGCAACGCTGCAAAGGAAACTTGCCCAGGAAGGCACTTCCTTTCAACTGCTGAAGGATGATCTGCGACGCGACACAGCCATTGTTCGATTGAACACAAGCTCAGTGTCGCTCGCAGAGCTGGCGCGGGAGCTCGGATTCACGGACAGCGCCGCATTCCAGCGTGCTTTCAAGAGCTGGACCGGCACCGCGCCGGGAACGTATCGTCGAGGCAAACAGGATTAGCCGAATCCGATGCGTCTTCAACCATGTTGCGCACTCAACGGGTGCATTGACACGCCGCGCCTGCGGTAAGCCTCACACGCGCGGCGCGTGCCGCCACCTCTTCGTCAACTTCAGGCTGCTGCGGCCCGAGCCTTCCTGAGAACCTCCTGCCAGCGATCATCCTTCCCTTCCGCGGCAAAGCGGATAAAGAAATCCAGTGCTGCCGGGTTGGCCATCGCATCCCGATTGGCGGCTTTTTCCGGCGACCAGCCCATCAGAATCTTGCGCACCGGCACTTCCATCTTTTTCCCGGTCAGCGTGTAGGGAACCGCTGCCACCTCAAGAATCGCATCAGGAACGTGACGCGGCGAGCAGTGCTCGCGCAATGCCGAATTGATGCGCGCAATCAACGCCGCGTCCAACGGCACGTTCTCTTTGAGCTTGACGAACAGCGGCATGAAGAACCCGCCGTCGGGCAGCTCGCAGCAGACGATCAGACTGTCGGCCACGCCTTCAACCCGCTCGACGGTCCGATAGATTTCCGCCGTGCCGATCCGCACGCCATACCGGTTCAAGGTCGAGTCGGACCGGCCGTAGATGTAGCAGCCTCCCCGCTCGTTGATCTTGATGAAATCACCGTGGCGCCAATAACCCGGAAAATAGTCGAAGTACGACTCGCGATAGCGCTCACCGGCAGTATCGTTCCAGAAGCCGATCGGCATGGACGGAATCGGATTGACGCAAACCAGTTCCCCGACTTCGTTAATAACGGGCTTTCCGTCATCGCTCCATGCCTGGACGTCGCGGGCCAGCATCCGGCACTGGATCTCACCGGCGTACACCGGCAAGGTAGGCGACGCGCCGACGAAACCACTCGCAATATCCGTCCCGCCGCTCTGCGAAGTGACCCAGAGATCTTCCTTTACGTCCCGGTAGAACCATGCGAAGGTCTCGGGCGTCGCGGGCGAACCGCCGAGCAGGACGGATTCGAGCTTCTCTAGGTTATATGACGCTCGCGGCTTGATCCCGGCCTTTTCCATCAACTGAACGAAGGTGGGGCTGGCGCCGAACATCGTCACCCCGGCTTCCTCCGCGAGTTGCCAAAGACGATCGGGCGCAGGAGCGGCCGGATGACCATCGAAGAGTACGGACGAGGCTCCCGTGAGCAACGCGGACAGCACGAGATTCCACATGACCCAACCCGTCGTCGTGTAGAAGAACATCCGCTTGCCGGGTCCCATGTTGCAATGGAACCCTATCGTCACGGACAGCTCCAGCAGCGCGCCGACGTGGGAATGCACGATCGGCTTGGGCAGCCCGGTGGTGCCGGAGGAATACACGATCCACAAGGGATGATCGTAGGCCACGCGCTCGAACGCGAACGCGTCCTTCCCCGGATCCGCGGCCTTCAACATATCCGGCAACAGCACCGCGCCAGCCACCGGACACACCGCCTGCTCGTCGAGATACGGCATCCAGACCACGTGTTCCAGGGTCGGCAGGCCCGCGACGAGCTTCTGGACTTCTTCACGGCGGTCGAAATGCTTGCCGCCGAAGCAATAGCCATCCGCCGCGAACAGCAGCTTCGGAGCGATCTGCGAGAAGCGGTCCAGCACCGTCTGCACGCCGAATTCCGGCGGCGCGCTGGAGCAGATCGCGCCCACGGCGACCGACGCCATGAAGGCAACCGCCGTCTCCACTATGTTCGGCATGTACAGCACCACGCGGTCGCCCGGTACGATGCCGAGGCGGCGCAGCTCGCTCGCCACCGCGCGCACGGCGCGGCGCAGCTCGCCTCGCGTCATGTACGCGAGCGGACGCGTTTCCGAGAGGTGCGCGAACGCAATGTCATCATCGCTACCACGATGCAGCATGTGCTCCGCGAAGTTGACGCGGGAGCCCTCGAACCACTTCGCGCCGGGCATTGCCGGGCGATCGATCACGCGTTCATAGGGCGTATCCGACACTATGCCGAAAAACTCCCAGCAGTCAGCCCAGAAATCTTCGTAGTGCGCGACGGACCACTGGCGCAGGGCCTCGTAGTCACCGACGAAATTCAGGCCGCGTTTCTTTTGCAGCCATTTGGAAAAAACCGTGATGTTCGCGCTCTCGACCCGCTCCGCGGAGGGCGCCCACAGCAGTTCGCCTTCTGAAATCATCTCTTCTCCCTATGCAGGATTCCCGGTGTGCGCGCGCAGCTCCGAGAGGCGTTCGAGCACGCCTTCCGGCCGCGCCTGCGGCGGCACCACAACGTAGTGGAAGCAACCCGTGCCGAGTGCCGGTTCTGCCCTTCCGTCAAAAAACGCCTCGTCGAGCACGCGGCCGGCCATCCCGCTGTCGTCCGGTGCGTGCGTGATCACCGCATCGAGGTATTCGCCCCGCTGCGGCGGCACCGTCGCGCCCGTATCCAGCAGCCCGATTTCCCACCGATAGTGCCGCGCGGCATTGAAGACGGACTGATAGGCCTCCAGCATTTCGACATCCGCGGGCGCTTCGCCAGGCGTCTGCGCAATCAGCAGGATGTCGACGCCGCTCTCGGCAAAGACCCGCAGGAAGTCGGCGACATAAACCGACGCACCGTCGATCTCGTCGATATCGCGGGCGATGTCCTCGCTGGGCGGCTCGCCTCTCGCCGCCTCGTAGGTCAGCGCGAACCAGCGTCGCGGAGACGGAATGACGAGTGCGAGAGGCGACGAGGCGCTGGCCGCGCGCAGCACGACCAGCAGGCTCGTGACGGCGGCTCTCAGACGCTCGTCTTCGAGCAGCCGTCGCAACGGATACGCGGCGCGCGCCTTGGCCGCCATTTCCTTCGCCAGGCCGGGCTCGCTCACGAGCAGCGCCGCCGCGACTTCCTCTACCGGAAGTGCGACGACGTCCGAGCGCAGCAAGCCCTGCATCTTGCTGTGAAACGCGGAAAAAGCAGCCTGGTCGAGCCATGGCACCGAGGTGCCAAACAGCGCAGCGCAATATTGATAGCCGTCGATCCAGACAGATCGCCCTTCGGCTATGGCTTGCCGCAATGTATTTCCCATGGCTTTCTCTTATTCGTTGGCCTTCGCTTCGAATTCGGCGATGCGCGCCTTCAGGCGTGCGTTCTCAAGCATCATCGGGTCGGGCATATGGAGCGGCGGGCAGGCCTCGGTGGATGCCACCGTGCCGTACGGGCCGGCATAGACCTCCGGGGCGTCGTTCCACACACCGAAGTACTGGACGCCCTCGGGCGGGGCGGGGCGCACGTGCTCTCGCACGAAGTCGTCCCACTTCATGCCCTGCTGCTTGCGCTGCGCACGGATCGCGGCGCGCCTGGCCTCGGTCGCCACCGGGTCCAGCAGGAAGGTCTGCTCGTCGCAAATCACGCCATACAGCTCGCGCGCCGTGTACATCGACACCAGGCCCTCCTCGAGATCCTTGACGACGCGCGCCGGATCGCGCTCCAGCACGTCGCCGTAACCGCCGCCGCCGCCCTGGCTCATCATGAACAGCTCGCCTTCCTTGTACAGGTCGAACGGCACCGACATCGACTGGGCGGTATACGTCGCGCCCTCGAACGGGCGGTTGTTCATCAGGTCTTCGATATTGGCGTTAAACAGATGCGGACGGTCGCGCAGGTCTTCCAGCAGGTTCTTGCCGCGGATCGTGCAGACCGAATACACCGGGCACGCATAGCCGCCGAACAACCCCGAGGTGGACGGGAAGTACGACCCGCCCACGAAGGTCTGGAAGCCGAACGGCATGGTGCCGGCGCGCATGAAGCCCATCTGGTAGCCGGCGCCGCCGCGATGCTTGCCGAAGCCGTGGTTATCGGGCCACAGGCGCTTCGAGATCACGCTGATGTACGGCAGGTTCTGCTCGGTGTGCTCGGCTTCGCCGAGGTCGGTGTAGGCACCGAAGTTCGGGCTCGGGCTGTGCTCGCCGTCCTCGTCGCACTTGGCGCCGCCGCCCATGCCGTTGAGGTCTGCGCACGCGTTGCCGACGGTATCGAAATGCTGCGTCAGGCCGCCGTAGATCACCATCTGCGGCTGGTTGAACCAGGCCGCCTTGACCTTGCCGTAACGCCTGGGCACGCCGTAGTAGAACTTGGAGAACGCCAGCTCGTAGGAGCTGATGGCCTTGAACGCCGCCATCATGCACAGCGCCACAGGCACTTCGTTGTCGCAATCGAGCAGCGAGTTCTTGTCGGTCAGGACATCGACGCAGTCGACGAGCGCCGGCCCCGCCTGCAGGTCCGGCCAGACATGGTGGGACAGCGTGATGGCCAGCGAGATCAGTTGCGTCTGCAACAGGCTGTTGATCGAGCGGTTGGCAAACTGCGGGCCGCAGCCGCGCATGTCGATCACCAGCCGATCGCCTTTCTTGTTGAACGTCAAGGGAATCTTGGCGATCATCGGCTCGCGCGTGGTCTCGTCCATGAACATGCGCACGCGGACCGTGCCGTCCGGCAACTCGCGCAGGCGGCGCTTGACCTCATCGCGCAACAGTTCGATCGAACCGCGCAGGAAGCCGACCATGGTCGCTTCGCCATGGCGGACCACGGCCTCTTTCATGCGCTTTTCCAGCGTGCGGCAAGCGGCCAGACGCGCCTTGATGTCGGCCAGCATCACGTACGGCTCGCGCGAATTGTTCTGCACCAGCGTCAGCACGTCGGTCTTGATCCGATAGTTCTCGACCAGCTTGAGCGGCGAACCCTTGAAGCCCTCGTCCCACTTGCTTTCGATCATCGGGCCCATGCCGCCCGGCGTGCGGGCGCCGACCTCGCCTTCATGCAGGGCGCAGCACACCCACGAAATTAGCGTGCCGTTCGAGAACACCGGCATGAACAGATGCTGGTCGGGGCTGTGGATGCCACCGTAGCGGCAATCGTTGATGAGAAAGGCATCGCCCTCGCGCACACCCACCGTCGGGTCATTTTCGAAATATTTGGCGATGAAGCGGATCGGATAGTGCAGGCAGGCCGAAAAGCCAGCCACGCCGCGATTCGAGCAGATGGCCATGTCGCCCTTCGCGGTGAAGATGGCCGTGGACATGTCGCCGCACTGCGCGGCCGGCGAAGCCACGGTGAGTTCTGCCAGGTCGAACGTTTCGTCAAGCGCGGCCTGAAGCTGCGTGCGGATCTCCGCATACAGATCGGTGTTCATGCCCTGCGCGAGCGCCTCCTCTTCCCACGCGCTGCGCGGCGCGATGTGGTGGTTACGCATAATCTCCGGGTCCGGCGCGAGGAAGGCCTTCTTGCCCTCCACGAACTCGCGGACGATGTCCTGCTCGCTCTTTGCTTGAATGCTGCTCATGAATTTGTCTCCAGATCCTTGCCTTTAATCAGGCGTTCTTGATGAACCACACCGCGCCCTGCGCGGCCGATTCGAATCGCCAGCCCGGCTCGACCAGATAGGTCGTTGCACCCGGATTCACGATCGCGGGACCTTCGATCACCACGCCCGGCTCGAGCGCAGCGCCGTCGTACACAGGCGTCTCCATCGCACCATCGTGGCCAGGGAAATGGCACTGACGGGTCGTCACCGGCGCAGGTGTCGCAAGCTTCCTTGCGGGAGGAAGCATGTTGTCGAAACGCAGCGCGTCGCTGCGGACAAACGACACCACCCGGACAGCCGTCACCCAGATACCCGATTCGGGCGACACGGTGTCGGCGCCGAAGCGGCGCGCGAACTCGTCGTTCATGATCTGGATCATGTCGAGCACGTCGGTCTGCGACTCGATGCGCAACTTCGGGGCGACCAGCGCGATCTCCATGCGCTGCATGCCGTAGCGCATATCGAGCTCGAGGCGGTGTTCGACGTCCTCGGCGCGCACGCCCTGGCGAAGCAGATCGCGGCGGCCACGGTCTTCCAGTTCTTCGACGATCGCGTTGAACGTGGGGAAATCCGAGAACACCGTCTGCAGCAGCTTGTGATAGAAGGCCAGCGTGGTGTTCTTCTCGTGGATGTGCATCTGGTTCAGGCCCGCGCCGCCGCTGGCCGAGAACACCGAGCTGTACGGGGGCGCCAGCACGCGGTCGAAACCGCCCTGCGCCGCGATCCCGCAGGCATGCAGCGGACCATTGCCGCCGTAGGCCAGGAACACGAAGTTATCGGGCTTGTAGCCGCGCTGGTTCAGTTCGCGCACGAGGCCTGCCGCCATGGACGCATCGGCCAGCAGCTTGATGCGCCTGGCCGCCTCGATCGCATCGCAATCGAGCGTGTCGCAGATCTCTTCGAGCGCCTGCTTCGTGCGGCGCACGTTGAGCTTGATGCGCCCGTTGGCGTAATTGGCCGGGTCCAGATAGCCCAGCAACAGATCTGCGTCGGTCACCGTGGGCTTCAGACCGCCCCGGTCGTAGCAAGCCGGACCCGGATCGGATCCCGCCGATTGCGGACCGACCTGGAGCGCCTGGAACACGGTGTCGTAGCGGGCGATCGAACCGCCGCCGGCACCCAGCGTGACCAGGTGCACCATCGGCACCGATACCAGCCAGCGATCGACCACCGGATTAAAGTCGTAGTGCTTGTGCCCGCCCTCGGCCACGATGCCGATATCGAACGACGTGCCGCCCATGTCGCCGCAGATGATGTTGCCTACCGACCCTTGCTGGCCGAGCGTTTCTGCTGCGTGAATACCGGCCACCGGACCCGAGTGCACGGTCTGCAGCGCGTCGGTCGAGTTAAGCTGGGCCATGCCGCCGGAGTTGTGCACCAGCAGCATCGGCTTCGAATAGCCGTTGTCGCGCAGGTTCTGCTCCAGCGAGGTCATCGCGAAGTACATGGTCGAATGCAGCATCGCGTCGATGATGGCCGACGTCGCCCGCACGTACTCGCCCTTGCGCCCCACCACCTGGTGCGACAGGATCATCGGCACCGCCCCCAGCATCTGCGCCGGATATTCCTGCAGGAACAACTCCAGCACACGCAACTCGTGCGCGGGGTTGTCGGTCGAGTTGACCAGCGCCACCACGATGGCCTGCGCACCCGCGTCGACCAGTTCGCGAATCGCGCGGCGCGTGGCTTCCTCGTCGAGCGGCATCACCACGTCGCCCTTGTAATCCACCCGTTCGCGCACGTGGCGGATCAGGGGAATCGACACCAGCGGCTCGGGCCGCCTGGCACGGGTCAGGTCGCGTGCCTCGCTATAGGGCAGGCCGTCGGCATAGCCGCGGCCGCGCGACAGCGGCACCGTCGAATCGAAACCCTGCGTAATCAGCAGGCCCACACGCGGGCCGCTGCGCTCGATCAACGCATTCGTGCCCAGCGTCGTGGCGTAGCGCACCGAATCCACTTCCGACAACACGGTGCGCCGATCGACGTTCAGCTCCGCGCAGGCCTCATCCAGTGCTTCATTGAAACCCAACGCCAGATTCTGGTGCGTGGTCAGCGCCTTGGACTGGATGAACCTGCCGCCCCAGCAGACGAAGCAGTCGGTGAATGTCCCGCCAATATCGACAGCGATACGCTTCATGCCTGACCTCCGTGCTGGGCGTGCGAGTGGCCATGGTGATGGCCGTGCGTGCTGCAATTCGCCGGCCGCTTGTTGTCAGGGCCGGTGCCGCCCTCGGTAATTTCCTCACGCGTGGACCATTGCACCTTCAGCGCATCGATGTCGTATTCGATGTCGTGCAGCGGCATGTGGCCAGGCACGGTGTACTCGGCTTCGATCATGGTCGCGCAGTCCGGACAGTAGTACTCGTAAATCGCGCACACCTTCGGGTCCGGCGAGAAGTTGTACGCCGGATACAGCTCAGGGTTGAGCAGCGGGCGATGCACTTCCTGCGGATTGCGGGCGTGGATCAGCATGAACTTCTTGTAATTCTCCCGAGCCGGACCATGTACGCGGCCACAGTGCCGGCATTCCCACTGCTCGGTATCGAGATCGATCCTCAGGTATTCGGTGATCAGAACTTTCATTGCCTGCTCCTAGATTGCTTCCCGACGGAAAACGATGTCTCCGTTCGCGGTAAATTCGTAGCGCCAGCCCGGCAGGACAGGACACGTCCAGAATGCTTCTTCCATGACCGCCGGTCCCACGCCTCGCGTGCCCGGCTGCTGATCCTCGACCCGGACCAGTGGCAAGCTCTCGTGCGTGCGGGAACGCTTGTCCAGCAGACGGCGAACGCCCACTTCTTTCGGGTGAATCGACGACAGGTCCACCACCGCGGGCAGATGCATGTGCGGCAGCGATTTACGGGCCCGGACAACCAGCATCACGTCCCCATCGACGTTCGAGGGCCATTCCGGACGAACAGGATTCAGTGCGGCGCGAACTTCACCCTGTTCCGTCCAGACCTCGAGTACGCATTCATCGGCCTCGCACCCCTCTGAGAACATGTCGCGCAACACCTTTTCGCGCAGTGCATCCAGCACGCCCTGGCAAGCCTGCGGATCCGCGCCCGGCAAGCGGGCATCCGCCGTATGCGCGATGTCGGAGAAACCAATGCCACTGGCGCTAAAGACGGCGGCCAGCCGCGGCACCAGAACCGTGCTCAGACCCAGGGCCTGCGCCGTCGCGAGCGCGGCCATCGGACCACCGCCGCCAAACGCCATCAACACCATGTCCGGGGTGATTTTCGTGAAGGTTTCGATACCGCGGGCAATCGCGTCGATCCACGCTTCGTACATGGCATGCACGGCCGCAGGCACGTCGATGCCGAGGGGCGTGGCGATTTTTTCCTCGATCACAGCTTCGGCGCGTGCAGCATCGAGCTTCATCTTTCCGCCGAAATAGGTCGCGGGGTCGATCAGGCCCATCAGCAGCAACGCATCGGTAATCGTCGCCTGCTGTCCGCCGAGCCCGAAACAAGCCGGCCCAGGCGCTCCGCCCACCGAATCCGGGCCCACGGTGATGCGCCCTTCCTTCGCCCGGAAGATCGAACCTCCACCTACACCGATGCTGACGATGTCGCACAGCGGAAACGAGCAAGCGACACCTTCGATATCGCCACGGTCCAGGCTTTTGATACCGCCGTTCTCGATCAGGCCAATGTCGGTCGTGGTGCCGCCGACGTCGAACGAGACGAGGCTCCTGAAGCCATAGTGCTGTGCATAGGCCAGCGCGCCTTCCATCCCGCCGCGCGGGCCGGAACTGTACGTGCGCAGTGCCGTCGTCTTGGCAACCCGGCCGGAGAACCCGTCATTGCGATAGATCAGGAGCGGCTGGCGCATGCGGTACGGGCGCAGCAGGTTTTCCGCGTGATACAGGAAGCGTTCCATCGCCGGATGCAGGAACGCGTTGTTCAAGGCCGTCCACGTGCGTCGGCCCATGTCGAAATCACTCGACAGAGAGCTGGCGTAGAGAATCGGCACGGCGCCCAGCAGATGGCGTGGGAACAGACGCAGGATCTCGTGACCGAACCTGGCCTCGCGCTCCTCACAGTTTTCACCGGAAAAACTCACGACGATCCGCTGAGCGCCATCGGCCGTCAGGCGGTTAACGGTCTCTACGATAGCCACGGTGTCGACACTTCCGTCCTGATCCGCGTCGATCTGCGCAAAGCGCTCCCCGACCAGCGCCGCAAACATTTCATCTTCTTTCGGCGTACGCCGGAAGAGTTGCATATCGGCAGCGCGATCGGTAATCAAGCCGAGCCGCTGCCCCTTCTTCTCTACTAGCGCATTCGTACCCTGCGTCGTGGAATAGCGGATATGCGCGGTATCCTTCAGAAGCGCGACAAGATCCTCTTCGCCAAAGAGCTCTTGCGATGCCTTCTTGAGGCCGTCGATGAAGCATTTCGACAGATCGTAGGGGGTGGTGATCGTCTTGGTATGGACGATACGGTCACCGTCGATGACGCAGATATCCGTCAACGTGCCCCCATTGTCGATGTTGATGAGCTTGCTCATGTCTCTCCTTTCAGGGTGTTTGAAAAGACTTTACAAGCGATACATCGAAATTCCCCCCTGCCAATGGCAGGGGATCGAGGCAGGGGATAGTGGGGCTAACCAGAACGGTACGGTGCAGGACGATCAAATCCGATATAGCGACCGCGAAGCGTGCCCGTTGGACGGCACTGGCACGCGTCGACAAGGACGTCTTAATGAAATCGTCGTAACGATTAATTGCAGGGAGCACTGACTGTGGCGGGCCGTTGACCGGCACGGCGCCGTGCGCGACATACCGGGCGGAGCCGTCGCAATCGCGCAGCTATGCCGCGGCGAACGTCGAAGTGAGCCTGAGCGTCAAGCACAGGGGGCACAAGAGGCTGAACAACCGGGCAGAGAATTCGCATCGGCCAACCCGGATGCGTGAGCCGGTGAGACGGCGCTGCGAATCAGCGCGACTGGCGAATATGTTGACAATGCCACCAAACCTTGACGTGGCTGCCGGAAATCAGCAGCCACGTAGAGGCGCATTACAGCATTGCGGCGTTGATCGCACTTTCGAGGATCGTCATACTCTCGTCGATTTCCGCAGCGGTGGAAATCAACGGGAACAGTAGCCCGAGGACGGGATCCATGGGACGCGTCACGAGACCCCTGGCGAAAGCTTCGAGCGCAACTTTTTCACAAAAGGCCGTCTGTTCTGCCAAAGAATTGCCGTGACAAAAATCCAGTGCCGCCATGACGCCTATGGAACGCGCCTCTCCCACCGCCGGATGTTTCGCGAGTTTTTCCATCCCCCGCCTCAACGCCGGTTCGATTGCATTCTTCACGTTATCGAGCAGGCGGTTCTCCTCAATAACCTCGATGTTCGCCAAAGCGACAGCGGCTGCGACCGGGTGACCGCTGTTTGTGAAGCCATGCACGAACTCTTCGTTGGCTGTCGAAAGAACATCCGTAACCTTCTGGCTCAGACCGACCGCAGAAAGCGGGTAATACGAAGACGTAATACCCTTTGCCATGGTGATGATGTCCGGCTTGAACTGATAATGCTGGTATGCAAACATCGATCCTGTCTTACCAAAGCCGGTAACAACCTCGTCGGCAATCAGCAACACACCGTGGCGGTTACAGATTTCCTGCACGGCCTGCAGATAACCCCGTGGCGGCATAATCAGGCCGCCCGCGCCCTGAACCGGCTCCACGAAGAACGCGGCGACATTTTCCGGCCCAATCTCCCGAATTTTTTCTTCGAGCGACTCAGCGAGTTTGCGCACATACTCGGTCGACGTCAGGCCCACCCCGCAGCGATACGCATACGGTGCCTCGACGCGTGTGACAAGGTTGGCGAGAGGCAAGTCGAACTGGAAATGATAGTGCTCGATTCCGGTCAGCGCAGTGGCGAGCACCGTATTTCCGTGATAGGCGTATTCGCGTGACAGCAGCACCTTACGTTTCGGCTGCCCTTTCAGTCGCCAATAGTAATAGGCCAGTTTGACCGCCGATTCATTCGCGTCGGAGCCTGTTGAAGCAAAGAAGAATTTATCGAAATCGTAATTCGTTAATTTTGCCAGCTTTTCCGAAAGCTGGGCAACGGTCTTGCTGGTTTGACCCACGAAGCCGTGGGAAAACGAGAGGCGTTTCATTTCCGTGTACGCCGCTCGACACAACTTCTCGTTTCCGTAGCCAACGTTCACGCACCCCAATCCGGAAAGACCGTCAATGAGTTTTTCCCCATTGAGGCGAACGTAGACTCCCTCTGCGTCGCCCGCGAGGATGGGTCCCAATTTCTCCAGGGTTTGCGGATTCGTCACTGGGTGCAGGTGATGTTTGACATCCGCGATTAAACAATCGGATTCGATCTGCGCGTTGGCATCGATCTGGTTCATCTTTTCGTCTCCTGGAATTAACCGGTCATCGTATTCAAATGGCAACATGCCACCCGCAAGGTCGCGCATTGGTTCGCGCTCGCTGCATCGATCGAGTGAAGCGGCCGCTCGTTCCTGTATTTCCGGAAATCGCAAGCCTGCTCATGTGTTTCCCTTCCGGGTGTTTGAGGAGACTTTACAGCCGATGCACCCTGCCGTCCCCCTGCCGCTGGCAGGGGAAGGGAGGTAGGGGGCGCAACAAGCAGAGAATCGATGAACTACGCCGGGCCGTGCTGGCGCAGCGATTCTTGTGCGGCGCAATATGGGGATAGCCACGCTTGCGAGAGCGTGAGCCTTGCGTTAGCTTAGCTAACCTTATTTCTCTTTGCCGACGACGGCGTGACTGTGAAAAGCCGTACCCCATGTCCAACGCGTTTACTTCCCTCATTTCCACCCGGTTCGCTCCGCCCGAAGGTAAGGGCCTGCTCCCTCGTGAACGACTTCTCGTCTGGCTCGAAAGTGAACGTCAACGCAAGCTGATACTGCTTTCCGGACCCGCTGGATCCGGAAAAACCAGCCTCGCCGCGCTCTGGCGAAAGAGTCTGATTGCCCGGGGTGACAGCGTAGTCTGGTATAACGTGAGCGCCGACGACGATCCGGTTCAATTTGCGACCTATCTCGCTGCCGGGCTCGAATCGCTGGACGGCCACGTTGGGCAGGATGCGAAATCCATTCTTAATCGCTTCGGCATCGGCGCGTTGGACGCGTTCGCCGCCGCCGTCATAAACGATCTGCATCAATTCTCGAAGCCCGTGTATCTGGTGCTGGAGGACTTCCATGAAGTCGCCGCAACGCCCATCCGGCACCTTCTTGAAAAACTGCTGGCATGGGCGCCATCCAATCTTCATGTCGTACTGACTTCCCGCCTGGCCCAGCCTTTCCCACTCTCGGAACTTCGGGCGCACGATGAAATAGCCGAACTGGATTTCACGGCGCTGCGCTTCGATCTTTCCGAAACCGAGACATTTCTCCGTAGCCAGGGAGTGGGTCCGCTCGATATAGCAACGGTCCGCGAAGTACACGATCGCACCGATGGTTGGGCGGCCGGTGTGCAGCTCGTCGCATATTCCATCCGCAATACGCGCAATGTCCGGCCTGGGTCACTGTCCATCCCCGCCCGCCCAGTGTCACGCAATGGTGACATTGTTGACGACTACTTCAATCAGCTCGTCAACGATAACCTTTCGCCGGAAGAGCTGGCTTTCCTGGTTCATACAGCGGCCTGCCGCCTGTTCAATCGTGGATTGTGCGAAATCATTACGGCGAATCCGCGGGCCGGAGAACTGCTCCGGAAGTTCGAATCTGAAAATCTGTTCATCGTTCCAATCGAATCTCAGGGCGATGCGGAACCCTGGTACCGTTTTCATCCCCTGTTTGGAAAATATCTGAGGGATCGCTTGTGCCGGCTCCCCGAAGACGAATTGATTAACATCAATGTCGCAGCTGGGCGGTGGTTTGCGGGTAAAGGCCTCTATGCGCAGGCCATCCGCCACTCACGCTATGCCGGTGACATGAACCTGTGCGTCGAACTCGTCGAGCGCGTCGCCCGCCCGATGGTCGTGCAAGGCGAATATTTCCAGTTGCGGAAATGGATCGGCGCGTTGCCCCGAAACACCCTCCTGACTCGCCTGGAATTGCTGCTCTGCGCGGCGTGGGCGGAATTGGCCTGCGGTGATCTTGACGCAGCCCGTCATCTTCTCGCCGACATCGAAGCGCATCCCCAAAACTCGACCGTCGACACATTACGTGAATCTGCGTTGCTGCGCAGTTGGTGTCTGTTGAAACAGGACGATACGGCAGCAGCTCTGGATGTCCTTTCGCCCTACGAATCTCTGCCCGCCACGGTCGATCCGCTGGTTGCATTCGGTATACGAAACGTACTTGCAGCCGCGCTCGCACACGCTGGCCAGTTTGAGCGGGCGCGAGATGTGCTGATGCCTGCCGGGCGGATGATGTCAGCGGAGCAAACCATCTTTACGCCAGTCGTCGCTCGTGGCGTAGTCGCGCTTACCTACGTCATACAAGGCGCGTATCGGCAAGCCAGCGATGTGATGCACAAGGCTATCGAAGAAATCGAAGCAAGGCGCACCGGAAAAGCGGAATTCGACGGCATCACAGCTGGCTTCGCCATTGCTGCTGCATACGCGAAGAATGACCTCGTCGAAGCTGAATCGATGCTGCTCGAACATTTGCAGCTGATCGAATTGATGTGCATTCCCGACTGCATCATCGAAGCGCATATGGCACGAGTCAAGATCCTCAGAGCTGAGAATCGACTTGACGATGCATTGCGCGTTCTGAATCGGGCCGATGAGCTGGCCGCCCGGCTCAGCCTCGACAGACTGTATGCAAGGGCATTGGCGGAACGTACCTCCGTTGAGATCGATCGAGGCAATCGCCCTGCCGCCCGCCAGGCACAAAGGCAATTGCAACAACTTGCGGCGGAGTACAAGGAACAGGCCAATTGTGCCTGGGCAGAAATCGGCTTCTACGCCGCATCAGGCGAAGCCATGCTCGCCATGATCGATGGGAACTTCGACCGCGCGCTGGACCTCTGTCGGCAACTGCTTGAGACGTCCGTCGTGCATGGCCGGCTGGGGCAAACCGCGGCGCTCCATGTGCGCGAGGCCATCGCGCTCTGGTCGCTACACCACGAACAGGCGGCCGTAGCCGCGATGCGGCAAGCTGTCTCCATCGCCGCGCCCCATCGCATGGTGCGCCACTTCCTCGATGAGGGCGCTATTGCGCTGCGCCTGCTCGAACTCGTGAAATCCCGCTCGGATATCTCCGCGGACGAGTTCGATTTCATTGCGCAGGTTTTAATGGCTGGCGCTTCAGGGCAATCATATTCGGAGTCAACGGAGGCCCGCACAAAGCAGCCCGCGCATTCGAACGTAGTCCGACTTTCGCCGCGCGAGCTTGAGATCCTTACGCTCGTCTCGAATGCTTTCTCCAACAAGAGCATCGCTAAAACGCTGAATTGCTCCGACCTCACCGTAAAGTGGCACGTGAAGAATATTTTCACGAAACTTGGCGCGGTTTCCCGGGAAGACGCTTCGGTCAAGGCCCGCGAACTGGGACTGCTGCGTTAGCGACCATTGACGTCAATCGCGATGGGACTGCGACGGCTATCCTAACCGGCCAAAAAAAGACGGAGATGGGGAAAGTCTCCGTCGAAATTACTACACTGAGGACGCGACAACATCCGGTCCGCGTCGCCAATCGCGAAACAACCCGGTCAGTGCACCATTCAGTGCGTGACCAGCACGCCATCCTCCGAGACCAGAACCGGCTTCCCGCTAGCGGCAATCACGGCAGCCGTGACTGCCGCCCGGTCCGCGCGCTGATGGATCTCGAACGACTCACTACCCTCGCGTTGCTGGAACACGAGCCCGTTGAGCCCAACGCCCAGCAGCCCGTTTCCGCTTGTAACGAGATCGGTAATCGAGCTCTTCGTCCCCGGGTTCAGCGGCGACCACGTTGCCCCGCCATCGCTGCTCTGGAACAGACTGCCAAGCAGGCCGCCTACCACGATTCGCCCGTCGGGCATCGCCACGCCCGACCACAATGTGCCTTTACCACCCGTGGCGAGGTAATTCCAGTTCGCGCCATCGTCGGTCGATTTCAATACCATCCCCTGCTCCGAGTCGATGTACAGCGCCCCCTGCCGGTCCGCAAAGATGTGATAAAGATTGCGGTCCGCCCTGCTGCCGCCGGGCGGCTTCGGCACCGTCACTTTGGCCCACGTCTTGCCGCCGTCGTGCGTTGCGAGCATCAGCGACCACAGGCCCACCGCTATCCCGTCCTTCCCGCTCGTAAAGAGCACCGAGAACAGCGGCTGGTCCACCGCGATGTCCATGCGTTGCTTCTGCCACGTCTCACCGCCGTCGGTCGTCGCAAGAATCACACCCCATTGACCGACTGCCCAGCCGTGCTGCGTATCGGCGAACGTTACAGCCGACAACGTCGCCGAAACCGGCACTGTACGCGCCTGCCGGAACGACTTGCCGTCGTCGTCAGACAGCAGAACGAGGCCGTGCTCGCCGACCACGACGATGCGCGTGCCGGCGCGCGCGGCATCCATCAGCATCATGTGGGTCGGCGCTACCCACGCGTGCGCCGGCCTGGCGGACCAGGCCGCGACCGTTCCTTCGGATTGTGCGAGCGCCGCTGGCGCCGCACAGACTGTGGCCGCGCAGAGCGCGATGCCGGTAACAAGCGTCTTGATCATGGCTGAATCTCTGTAATGGTTCCTGCGGGTGTTCACGACTGAATTGCTGTCATTGCACCCGCGAATTGCACCCGCGATAGTCAGTGGCTGAACAGGCCCGGCGCGCGCGCCGGCTTGCTGCGCGGGAACCAGCGTTCGAGAACCGATGCCAGCGCGGGCAATGCGGTCATCGCCATCAACAGATTGACGAGGAACATGAACGCGAGCAGCTTGCCCATGTCGGCCTGAAACTTCAGCGCCGAGAAGCTCCACGTCGCCACGCCGATCGCCAGCGTGATCGCCGTGAAGATCGTGGCAACGCCGACCTCCAGCATCGCGTGCTGAACCGCCTTCACGATGTTCTGGCCGCCGGCCAGATGCACTTGCAACCGGTTATAGATGTAGAACGCGTAATCGACGCCGATGCCCACCGCAAGCACCATGACGGGCAGCGTGGCGACGGTCAGCCCGATCTTCAGTTCCTTCATGAACCAGTAGCCGATGAAAGTCGCGACGGACAGCGGCACGCAGCAGGCCAGCATCGCGCGCCAATCGCGGTATGCGAGGAACACGAGAATCAGGATTGCGGCGTACACATAGAGCATCATCGGCAACTCGCTGGTCGCCACTTCGTCATTGGTGGCGGCGAGCACGCCCGCATTCCCCGCGGCGAGACGGACAGTGATGCCCGGGAACGGGTGCGACGTGCGGTATTGCTTCACGTCGTCGAGAATCCGGTTGATCGTCGTTGCCTTGTGATCGGTCAGGTACAGATGGACGGCCGTCATGCCGCAGTCGGACTTCATGTATCCCTTCAAACGCCCGACATCAACCGACTCCGCGCCATAGTTTTCCGCAGCGACCGGGACGACGTTCATCTTCGGGTAGTCTTCGTTGTAGCCCGCATTGTAGGTGCGCAGCATCGCCGAATATGACTGCACGGACACCACGCCCGGCTCGGTCCGCATCGCCGCCGAGAAATCGTCCTCATACAAGCCGACCGCCGGGTTGTCACACGCCGTTCCTTTCGACTCGATCGCGACCGTGAGCCAGTCGAGGCCCATGTCATAGTGGCCCGCGATCGATGTCGCATCGCGGTTGAATCGTGCGTCCGCGCGCAACTCCGGCGCGCCCGGCTGCAGCGTGCCGATCACGCGGTCACGGCTTTGCCAGGCCGCAAGTGCGAACACCACCACAGTCAATGCGAGCGTGACAGCCGCGAACTTCGGCTCGGCCACCCGCGCCAGCGGGCGCAGCCACGCCGAGCGACGCTGGCTGCGATCGAGCGATTTATCCGCGTAGGCTTTCGAGAAGTTGAAGCACGACGCTGCGACCGGCAGCAGGATCAGGTTCGTCACGATCTTGTACGCAACGCCGAGCGATGCGGTGATCGCCAGCTCGCGCACCATCGGAATCGGAATGAGCAGCAGCGTGATGAACGACACGAATGCGGTCACGAGCGCCAGCACGCCGGGGATGAGCAGGCCGCTGAAACTGTGACGCGCGGCGTCGAACGAACTATGTCCATGCGAAATCTCGCGCACGATGAAGTTGACCTGCTGCACGCCGTGCGACACCCCGATCGCGAATACCAGGAACGGCACCAGCACCGCAAGCGGATCGAGGCCGAAGCCCAGCAGCTTCAGCGTGCCGAACTGCCAGACGAGCGACGTCAGCGAGCAGGAGATCAGCAGCACCGTGAAGCGAACCGAATGGCAGTACCAGTAGACCGCGAGCGCGGTCAGCAGCAGCGCGATCCCGCAAAAGCCGAGCACGGCCGTGGCGCCATCGGCGATGTCGCCGATCTGCTTCGCGAATCCAATGATCTGGACTTCGTAGCCGGCATCCTCGAACGGCTTGCGAATCTTCGCTTCCAACAGATGGTTGAACGCGACGTAATCGAGCGACTTGCCGAAGCGATCGCGCTCGTTCAATTCGGCCGTGATCATCGCGCTGTCTTCTCCATGCGAGACGAGCGTACCGACATAGCCGCCGAGCGTCGTCGCATGACGGATCTGCGCGACGATCTCGGGCGTCAACTGGTCGGGTGTGATGTTGCCCGAGATGATCGGTTCCGCGCGAAAGCCTTCGTCGGTAATTTCATTGACGAACGCGTTCGGCGTCCACAGCGACCGGACACCGACCCGGTCGACGTTCGGCAGGTACGTGACGGCCTGAGTCACCTTGTACAGACGCGTCAACCCCTCCTTCGACCAGATGGAACCCTTTCGGGCCCGCACGACGAAGGTGATCCGGTTCGCACCGAGCAGATCGTTCCGGTATTGCTGAAACGTCTTGATGTATTCATGGCCGATCGGCATCTGCTTCTCGAAGCCGGCGTCCATCCGCAACTGCACAGCAAAGACCGCCATGACGGCGGTAAACAGGCCGATCACCACAAGCACGATCGCTCGGTGGCCGAAGAAGCCTTTTTCCAGCCGGCTGACTAGACGATTGAGCACGACATTACCCCTTCAAGTATTTCAGCGGCGCACCGTGTGCGCCGCGCCTAACAGGTTCACCCAACGGGTTCACCCGTCAGAAATTTCGAGTCACGAACAACCCGACAAAATTCCGGTCTGCATACGGCTGTCCCACCGTCTGGTGCCCGCCCCAGAACATCGAATAGTTGATGCCCGCCTGCCAGACGGTCGGATTCTGGTTGAACAGCAAATAGAGGTTCAGCGACTTTGCACCCTGCAGGTAGTTCGCGGTGAACGTCGGCGTATAACCGTAGAGCGCATCCGAGAACGTCACGCCGGGCGTGACCTGCCAGCCCGGAATCAGCGTGCCGTCATAGGTCCAGTTGAAATCGACCGTCGCGCCGACCGAACTCGACGTGCCCTTCGACATCGCGATGGGATAACCGAGACCCGAGTTATTGTTCAGCCACGGCAGATAGCCGGCCGCCGGCACCTGCGTAACCGTCTGCCCGTTGATCGTGCGCGTGACGCCGCTCGAACTCAGGCCGGGGTAATAGATCCACGTCAGTTCCCACGTCAGGGCAGCCGAATCCGCGCCGAGCAGCTTCAGGAACGGATACTCGCTGCGCGTCAGCGCCAGCAGGCCGTTGAGGTCGAACTGGAACTTCTTCTTGTCGACCCATTGCTGACAATCGACGCCCGCTACGCCATTCGTGTTCAGGTCGAGCGGACCGCCTGCACCAAAGCAGCTCGACAGCGCCACCGCATCACGCGGGCGATACGACACCTCGGCGCCGATCGCCCAGTCGCCGAGCCCGAAATTGGTACTGGCGCCGAACAACTGGCGGTTCCCGAGATACGAAAATTGCGTCGTCCCGTTCGCCAACGACGTGACCACTGGGGATTTGTCGATGTAGTTCTCGTAATACAGTGCGAAGTTCGCGCCGATGGAACTCGGCGCAAAGTTGAATTTCACACCGAACTGCGGCCGATACTTCGCGGGCAATTTCGTCGCGGACGGAAGGCCGATATCGAAAAACGGCGGCCCCGCGAATGCGCCGTTGACGAGACCTTCCTTGATCGCGTTCAGCGTATTCTGATTGCCTGCTGCGCCCGGCCCCCCCATCGCGTTTGCAATCGTGCCCGCGCTCGGGCCGGCCACATTCAGGTTGTTCGTGTTGAGCGTGAACGGCTCCGCGCCGCGGCCAAAGCCGTTCGTGGTCGACCAGAAGGTGCCGACCGGCGGGTAGCGGTTGCCGTTCCACTGAAACTGGTAGTAGCCCTCAGTGCTGAACCCGTGGGAAAGATCCCCGGCGAAGCTCAGCATGGGCGCCGGGAGCAGCGCCTGCTTGAGTTGCGCACCCGGAATCAGCAGCTTCTGGACGTCGAGCGAATTCGTTACGTTGATGCCGCTCTGCGCGAAAATGCTCTCGCCCCAGTTGATCACCTGGTTGCCGAGTCGCACGTGAGCGGACCGCCCGGCAAGCGTGAAATCCTTCTCGCCCCACAAGTCAAGCAACTGCGCGTTATAGACCACCTGCGCCGCCGCGGTACTCGATAGCGGCGTCCGGTTCGTGTCCTTCGCAAGGAAGTCGTACATCCCCGTGCCGCGGACCATGAACTTGAGCCCCTCGCTCGGCATCGTCAGCAGCAACTCGCTGGTCGCACTCAGGTAAGTGCTGAATGGCTGCCCCTTGCGGTAATTCAGGTCGCCGTTGTCGCCAAACCCCCATTGATTGACGTTGGCCGCGCCGTCGCAGCCGAACGCGTTCGGATCGCCGGTGAGCGAACAACTCGGACTCCTGGTCCGAATCCCCGCACCCGCCGTGAGGTTGGTCACCCACGAACCCTTCAGATCGTTGAATCCCGTCGTGAAATCGTATGCGTACGCGCTCGATGTGGCAGCGCTCAGAACTGCGAGCGAAATCGTTGTCCGCCCGATAATTTTCTTCGTCTCCATCACCCCTCCGCCTCTCCTCTGGATGCCGGCGGGCGCCATCGGCGCACGCCGGCCCGGTCAACCAGACATCACGCTTCAGCGCTCGCTGACCGACCGCAGTGACTCGGAAGTGTAGAAATCAGGCTTGAATCGCGGATCGTCGATCTTCTGATACCAGCGAATATCCTTGCCCTGACCGATCGACGACTGATCGAATACGTAACGCCCGTTGATCACGTCGTACTGCACGAACGGCTCGTTGTCGCAGGCGCCGCCCAGCTCCCAAACCGGGATCGGATAGCTTTCCCGCGCCTTCCACAGCTTGCCCTGTGCATCGAAGTCCTCGCCGACGAGCGCCAGCCAGCTGTCCTCGTCCAGATAGAGGACTTTCTTCGAATCGACGTGACGTGCGCTGGGCTTCACCGTCGCCTCGACGACCCAGACGCGGTGCATCTCGTAGCGCCGATTGTCGGCAGCGATACCGTCAGGCGTGGCGACGTCGTGCAGCTTGCTCTTGAACTTGTACATGCCGAACGAGTTGTACGGCACGATCATTTCCTTCTTGCCGATGAGCTTCCAGTTGAACCGGTCGATGGAGCCGTTGAACATATTGGCCTCGTCGATCAGGTACTGGTTTTCGAAGCCGATGAGCGGCGCATCGTGCGTATACGCCGGCATGCGTCTCACGCGCCGCTGTCCAGGGAAGTAGTAGAAGGTTTCGGGTGTCTTGTCGAAATATTGCCGCTGCACGAAGGCCTGGCCGGCCAGCGCCGCGGGCGACTCCATCGCGAAGTAGGCGGCGAAGTTGAGCTGGTCGACGTCCTGCGGCGAGGTCTTGCCTTGCTTGCCCGCGGGAACATAGAAAACCTGGGGACCGACTACGTCGATCCACTCAGTGCTGCCCGGACGTGGGGAAATCGTCGTGATGTATTGCGCCCACTCAACCCCTACGCCACGGTACCGCGTTTCGTAGTTCAGGATGGCTTCGGCGCCGTTTTTCGGCTCCGGGAACGCCACGCCCGGGAGCGCCGCAGTCTGGATCACTTCGCCGGATGGATCGAGCTTCGCCGAAGTGAGATTCGCCTTTGAATTCTGTTGGGCGATTTCCGGGAGCTGACATTCGCGATGCGACGGATAGACGTCCATCCGGTAGCCCTTCAGCTGCTTGAGCAGCTGAACCTGGCCCGGTGAGAGCTTGTCCGCATATTTGTCGACATTCGCTGCATTGATCGAGTAAAGGGGCTTCTCGTTCTTGTGTTCCCAGAAGTCGCCGCGGTACTTGCCCCACTCCCATCCCGCCGGAGTTGCCCCCCCGCTGGAAAAGGCCGGCACGAGGCCATCCTTGCTGGCCCCACGCTCGGCGCCTGCCGGCGTGAGATCGTCCGCGGCGGCTGCGCCAGCCACGAGCGTCAAGGCGGCCGCGATTGCTGACACGGCACCCACTGTGTGCTTCCTCATCATGTCTCTCCTTGCGATTTCTACGTCGTTCGTGGTGCGTATTGCGAAAAACTCCGGACTCCTTTCTTGTAGATTTTTTCTCAACGGCTTCCGGCGGCATTCCGCCTGGAACACGCTGGCAAAGTCCGCATAGCGATGAAATCAGGAGAAGAGGAAAGACAGGCGATCGTCCTGGTATGAACGACACGGCCGCCGTTGATGACGCGGATGTCCGTCAACGTGCGCCGTTGTCGATATTGATGAGCCTGCTCATGTGTCTCCTCACTGCATCTGTGAGGTGACTCTACAAGCGATGCGTCATAACGCACCCCCTGCCGCTGGTAGGGGACGGGGGTAGGGGGCCCGCGGAGTCAACCGATCACCGGCGAGCTGCGCCTGACGTTGCAGGTGCAGCCACTTTTTGTGCGGCGCAATACCGGAAACGTTTGTCTGGGCGAATCCGTCCCGTTCACGTACTCTGGAACCCGTCGTCGCCCGGGTGAGCACACCGTGTCGCCGAACCGCCATCAGGCACCCTTTAGCCGGAACCCGGTCAAGCCACGGAGCGCGTAAACCCTTATTTTTGTTCGAACTATCATTAACCTATACTTTGTCTACAGTTTGTAGACACATGAGCCATGGCAAAACCCAAGCTTCAACTGGCAGCCGCAGACACCGAATCGGGCGCGTCAGCAGATCGTAAAAACGTGATGGCGGAAACGCTTCGGCGCCGCATCGTGAGCATGGAGCTCGCTCCGGGCGCCGTAGTCGACGAACTCGCCCTGAGCGAAGAGTTCGGTCTCTCCCGCCCGCCGGTACGCGAGTTGATGCGCCAGATGGCGGCGGAGGGCTACCTGGAGCTTGAGCCGAACCGGCCGGCCCGCGTTTCGCCGATGAGCTACCAGTCGTTGCGAAGCTTTTTCCTTGCGGCGCCGCTCATCTACGTCGCAACCACGCAAATGGCAGCGAACAATGCCACGCCCGAGGACGTGGAGCGATTGAAGCAGATTCAGGCGCTCTTTCGCATCTCGATCGAGGAGAACGACCTTCAGTCGCGCGTGCTGCACAACGACGCGTTTCACTTCGAAATCGGCCGGATCGCGCGCAACGCGTATCTCATGCCCAGCCTGCGCCGCGTGTTGATCGACCATGCGCGCCTCGGCAAGATTTTTTACCGCTCGCCCACCACGAGCGACATGCAAAAAGACCTGGAAAAGGCCGTTGAGCAACACGACCAGATCATCGAGGCAATCGCGCTTCGCGATGCACAGAGCGCCGGCGAACTGGTCCGCAGCCATATGGAGTTGTCGCGCCGGCGCATGGCGGAGTATGTGATTCCCGAAGGGTTGAACGTACCCATCCAGTTTTAAGGGCCGCGCAGGGGGGTGCACGCATTTTTCGGTGCCCCCCGCCGTCTGAGGGCGCGGCGCGAATTTATATGCGATCAAGGAATTAGGAATGCTTAATGTGACATCGCTCCCCGCGGACGACAAGATGTGCGGCTGGTATCACACAAGCCAGCCTCGCGAACCGAGGCCGCCTCATGCCGGGGAATCAAAGGCGCGCTGGGCCGTTATCGGCGCCGGCTTCACGGGTCTTGCCGCCGCCCGGCAGCTTGCCCTGAATTTCCCCGACGATGAAGTCATTCTCATCGAGGCCCAGGAGGTCGGCTTCGGCACCTCGGGGCGGAATGCAGGTTTTGCGATCGACCTGCCGCACGATATCGGCGCCGACGACTACATCGGCGATATCGCGACGGCAAAATCCACGCTCAAGCTGAACCTGCTCGGCCAGACGATCTTGCGTGAGCTTGTCGGCAAGCACCGCATCGATTGCCATATGACCGCGTCCGGCAAATACCAGGCCGCCGTTGAAGAGCGCGGCGTGGCCGTTCTCGACGCCTATCGGCGCGGCCTCGACAAGCTCGGCCAGGCGTACGAGGTGATCGAAGGCAAGGATCTGCCCGGGCACATCGGCACGTCGTTCTACCGCAAGGCGCTGTTCACGCCCGGCACCGTGCTCGTGCAACCCGCGGCGCTGGTCAAGGGCCTGGCCGACAGCCTGCCGCCCAACGTGAGGTTGTACGAGCACACACCCATTACCGATGTCGACTATGGCGAAAAAATCGTGCTGGCGCATCGCGGCGGCCGCATCACGGCGGACAAGCTCGTACTGGCGAACAATGCCTTCGGCATGCGCTTCGGCTTCCTGCAACGCACGATGCTGCCGGTTTTCCTGTATGCGAGCCTGACCCGGCCGCTCACCGCCGCCGAGCAGGAGCAGCTTGGCGGCAAGCCGTTCTGGGGCGTCATCCCGGCGGACCCGTTCGGCAGCACGCTGCGCCGCACGCACGACAACCGCATTCTGGTGCGCAACAGCTTCAGCTTCAACCCGGACGGACGACCGAAGGAACACTATCTCCCCCGCTTCGCCGAACGCCACCGGCTCTCGTTCGAACGACGCTTTCCGATGCTGCCGAAAGTGGAATTCGAATACACGTGGAGCGGATCGCTCGCGCTCTCGCACAACCACAAGGGATTTTTCGGGCAGCTTGCGCCCAATGTCTACGGCGCATTGTGCTGCAACGGCCTCGGCATCACGCGCGGAACGGTGACGGGCACGCTGCTCGCCGACTGGCTCGCGGGCAAGCGCAGCGAGCAGATCGATTTTCTGCTGGCTACGTCGGGACCCGACAAGACCCCGCCGGAGCCGTTCCTCTCCATTGGCGTCAACGCCACGCTCTGGTGGGGGCAGCGCAAGGCAGGTCTCGAAAGTTGAGGACGCATCGGTCGGCGTAGCGCATCAGCAGATCGGCCGAAGAAACTTACACAAGGGATGCAGACACAACACCCATGGCGCTCGCCAGGACGTGTCGCGCCCGATTACATGGAAGGAGACAGACGATGTCGCAGAATCACTTGACTATTGAGGACGTGCCGCTCAATGGCTTTCACCAATTGCTCACCATTCGTTCGAGCGGCGGCTGGCTCATGGACGGCTACGTGCTCAGCATTATCGGCGTGGCGATGGTGCAGTTTTCCGCCGCGCTCGGCCTCACGAGTTTCTGGGAAGGCATGGTTGCCGCATCGGCGCTGATCGGCATTTTCTTTGGCGGGTTCCTCGGGGGCTGGCTGTCCGACCGTATGGGGCGCCAAAAGCCCTACTTCTTCGGGCCCGTGATCTTCTTCGTGTGCTCGCTCGCGCAACTCTGGGTTCAGTCGGGTGAAGCGCTCTTCGTTTTACGCTTCCTCATTGGTATTGGTGTGGGCATCGAATATCCGGTGGCCGGTTCGCTCCTCGTCGAATTCATGCCCCGCAAATATCGCGGCCCGCGCCTCGCCCTGCTCACGATTATCTGGTTCCTCGGTGCGGCGCTCGCCTATATCGTCGGCAACCTCATTTTGAGCAGCGGCGCGCAGGATGCATGGCGCTGGGTGCTCGCGAGCCCCGCCGTCATCGGTATCGTGCTGTTTGTCGTGCGCATCGGCACGCCCGAGTCGCCGCGCTGGCTGCTCAGCAAGGGCCGCACCGCCGATGCCGAAGCCGTCATCAAAAAGGTTTATGGCCCGTCGTTTTCGCTGAAAAATCTGCCGGAAGAACAAACCGAAAAGAAAATCTCGCTCTGGTCGCTCCTGCATTCCGGCTACGGCAAGCGCATGCTCTTTGTTTCGGTGTTCTGGAGCTGCTCCGTGATCCCGGTCTTCGCGGTCTATTCCTTTGCGCCGCGTGTGCTCGAGGCACTTCACTTGACAGGAAAGTGGGAATCGCTCGGCTCTGTCGCGATCACGTTGCTCTTCGTCGTGGGCTGCATCATCGCCACGCGCATCATCAACGAACTGGGCCGCCGCGCGATGGTGATTCACAGCTTCCTGTGGTCGGGTCTTGCGTTGCTGGCGCTGGGTGCGTGCTCGAATGGCCCGGCGGTATTGATTCTGGTGCTGTTCGGTGCATATGCGGTACTGATCGGCGGCGCGCAGGTGCTGCAGCTCGTGTACCCGAATGAAATTTTCCCGACCGACATCCGTGCATTCGCCGTCGGCATGGGTGCCTCCCTTTCACGCATCGGCGCCGCAATCGGAACGTGGGCGGTACCCATCGCCCTGCAGACCGTCGGCATCGGCAACACCATGTACGCAGCGGCGGCCGTCTCGTTCATCGGCCTCGCAGCCTCGCTCGCCCTCGCGCCAGAAACGCGTTCGCTGAGCCTGCAGGAAGCGGCCTCGCTGAATCACTGAAACCCACTACCTGCGTGCTGCCGTCAATGACGGCAGCAGCACACCTTCCGTCAAAACACTCGCTCTCTCTGGAAGAACATCATGAAGTTTGAAGGCATTTACACCCCCGCCATCACGCCCTTGAACGCCGAAGGGCAAATCGACAAGACGGCATTTGCCGAGGTGCTCGAATCGCTGATCGCGGCCCGGGTCCACGGCATCATCATCGGCGGCTCGACCGGCGAATACTACGCGCAGAGCGCGCAGGAGCGTTTCGAGCTGGGCGCCTGGGCGAAGGAAGTGATCGGCTCGCGTTTGCCGCTCATCATCGGCACTGGCGCGGTCCGCACCGAGGATTCTGTCGAATACGCGAAAGCGGCGAAGGCCATCAGGGCAGATGCGATCCTGGTCGGCTCGCCGCCCTATGCGCTGCCCACACAGCAGGAAAACGCCGCGCACGCGCTGGCCGTCGATCGTGCGGCGGGCCTGCCCATCATGCTCTACAACTACCCCGGTCGCATGAGCGTCTCAATGGGCCGCGAGTTCTTCGATACTGTGCTGAAGGCTTCGAAGAACTTTGTGGCGATCAAGGAAAGCTCCGGCCAGATGGCGCAATTGCACATGCTCGCGCGCGAGTTCCCGAATCTCAGCGTCTCGTGCGGTTGGGACGATCAGGCGCTGGAGTTCTTCGCCTGGGGCGCACGCAGCTGGGTCTGCGCGGGCTCGAACTTCCTGCCCGCCGAGCACATCGCGCTTTACGAAGCGTGCGCGATCCAGAAGGATTTCGACAAAGGCCGCCGCATCATGTCCGCGATGCTGCCGCTCATGGATTTCCTCGAAGAAGGCAAGTTCGTTCAGGCCATCAAGCATGGCTGCGAGATCGCGGGCCTTCGCGCTGGCGGCGTGCGCGCGCCCCTGCAAGGACTCGACGTGCAGGAAAAGGAGCGGCTCCAAAGCATCGTTGCCGAACTCAAGCGTAATGTCGCATCGGTCACCGGGGGCAAAGCCTGATGGCTCATCTGCTCACTGCATCGGAGTACGCGGCGATTGCCGTGGAATTGCGGCTGCCGACCCAGACGTTCATTGGCGGCGCGTTCCAGCCTTCGCATTCCGGCGACACCTTCACAACGATTAACCCAGCGACCGGCAAAGCACTCGGGAACATTGCGGCCTGCAATGCCGCCGATGTCGATCTTGCCGTTGCGAGCGCAAGGACTGCATTCGAGGACGGACGCTGGCGCAATCTCGCGCCTTCGCGCCGAAAGGCCATCCTGCTGCAGTTTGCCGATCGGCTGGAGCAGCACGCGCACGAACTCGCCACGATGGAGAGCCTCGACAGCGGCAAGCCGATTCGCGAATGCCAGAACACGGACATTCCGGAGGCGATTCACACAATCCGCTGGCACGCCGAGCTGATTGACAAGATCTACGACAACGCCGCTCCCACCGGCGCGAGCGCGCTCGCGCTCGTCGTGCGCGAGCCCGTTGGCGTGGTCGGCCTCGTCCTGCCCTGGAATTTTCCGTTGTTGATGCTTGCGTGGAAGATTGGCCCATCGCTCGCGGCCGGGTGCTCGATCATCGTGAAGCCCGCGAAGGAAACCTCGCTGACCGCCCTGCGTGTTGCAGAACTGGCTCACGAAGCGGGCGTGCCGGCCGGCGTCTTCAATGTTTTGCCGGGTGGCGGACAAGAAGTCGGCGAACCGCTGGGCAGGCACGGGGACGTCGATATGGTCAGCTTCACCGGCTCGACGGAAACCGGCCGACGATTCCTCCGCTATGCCGCCGACTCCAACCTGAAGCGCGTGGTACTCGAGTGCGGCGGCAAGAATCCCGCCGTCGTGCTGCGCGATGTCGAGGATCTCGACGCGGTCGCGCAGCATGTCGTGAACGGCGCGTTCTGGAACATGGGCGAGAACTGCTCGGCGTCGTCGCGCCTGATCGTTCATGCCGATATCAAGGACGCGTTGCTGCAGCTTATTGGCGTGCACATGCGCGAATGGAAAATGGGCGATCCGCTCGATCCGGCACACCGCATCGGCTCGATGGTCAGCAAGGCGCACTTCGAAAAGGTACGATCGTATCTCGAGCACGTAAAAGCAGAGCGTATGCGCGTGGCTTTCGGCGGCGACACGAAGAGTGGCATTTTCGTCGAGCCGACGGTGGTGGACGGCGTAGATCCGCAAAACCGGCTGTTCCAGGAAGAGATATTCGGCCCGGTCCTTTCTGTGACGACATTCACCGGCATCGATGAAGCCATCGCACTGGCGAACGATTCGGTCTATGGACTCGCCGCCTCCGTCTATACGAGCAACCTGAACCACGCCATTCGCCTGTCGCGCGAGATCCGCGCGGGCGTCGTCACCGTCAACTGTTTTGGCGAGGGCGACATCACGACGCCATTTGGCGGCTACAAGCAGTCCGGGTTTGGCGGCCGCGACAAGTCCGTCTGGGCGCACGATCAATACACCGAGATGAAAACCATCTGGATTGACGTACCCGCGAGCACCGCGTAGGCTCCCCGCACCACATTGCCGCACCGCGCCATCCGGCGTGGTGGTCACGGCGGGCAATTCAACCTTGCCGCGGCGGAACAGCACGACGGAACCTCGCGGCGGCATCGAAACATCGGAAGCGATTGACGAGTATGAAGAGCAAAAAGCAGGCAACGCTCATCGGGCTGATTGCGGTCCTGTTGTGGGCGTCCATCGTCGCCCTCATTCGGGGTGTCAGCGAAAGTCTCGGCGCCACCGGCGGCGCGGCGATGATCTATTCGGTGGCCTCGGTGTTTCTGTTCTTCGCGGTCGGTTTCCCGAGGCTCCGTGAATTCCCGCGAAGCTACCTTCTGTGGGGCAGCCTGCTTTTTGTCGCATACGAACTGTGCCTGTCACTGTCCATCGGCTATGCCAACACCGGCAGGCAGGCCATCGAAGTCGGGATGGTCAATTACCTGTGGCCGACCTTCACACTGGTCTCGGCCATTCTGTTCAACAAACAGAGGGCGAACCTGCTGGTCGTACCGGGTTTTCTGCTTTCGATGCTCGGCATTTGCTGGGTGTTGGGCGGAGAAAAGGGGCTGGATCTGCCGGGCATGCTGGCGAATATCAAAGACAACCCCTTGAGCTACGGCCTGGCGTTTTTCGGTGCGTTGATCTGGGCGGCTTATTGCACCGTGACGGCGCGTATTGCCCGCGGCAAGAACGGTGTCACGCTGTTCTTCATGCTGGTTTCTGTTGTGCTCTGGGGCAAATATCTCGTCGACGGTGGCGGTGCGATGGCATTCAGCCTCCACGCACTCATCTATCTCGTGCTGGCCGCCTCCGCGATGGGCTTCGGCTACGCCGCGTGGAATGTGGGAATCCTGCATGGCAATGTCACCGTACTTGCCGGAGCGTCGTATTTCATTCCCGTGCTTTCCGCAGCGTTCGCTGCCGCCCTGCTCCACGCGCCCTTATCTGTCCAGTTCTGGCAAGGCGCGTTAATGGTGTGTGGCGGTTCGATCCTGTGCTGGCTCGCCACGCGCAACCGGCAAGCGAGAATGGCATCCCCTGCCCAGACGAAAGAGAGCGCCTGATGCGACTGCCCTTCTTTCCCTTTCCTGGGTTATGCCGACATGCGTTAAAAAGAACGAACGCGTTCGACTTCAAGAGCGCGCGATAGAATACGGTTTCCATCTTTCGAAGGAATCACGCTGTGCCTGACACGCTCCCCGCGCCGCTGCGTATTGCAATCAACGGATACGGCCGCGTCGGCCGTTGCTTCCTGCGGGCAATCCATGAGTCGGACTTCCGTGATGCCTTCAAGATTTCGGCCATCAATGAACCGGCCGACCTCTCAAGCATGGCTTACCTGACGCGCTTCGATTCCACCCATGGGCGTTTCCCGGGGAAAGTCGAGGTTGGAGAAGGCACATTGCTTATCGAGGGCGAAGCAATCCCGGTATTCCATGAGACCACACCCGAAGGCGTCGACTGGCGTGGGCTCGAAATCGATCTGCTCGTCGAGTGTTCCGGTCGTTACGGCGATCGGGCATCGTTGACGCGTTTTCTCGACGCGGGCTGCACGAGGCTGTTGCTCTCGCATCCGGGTGACAGTGCCGCGGATGTCGACGCAACGGTTGTATTCGGGACGAATCACAGCCTTCTTTCGGGCAAGGAACGGCTCGTGTCGAACGCATCGTGCACGACCAACGCGGCCGTGCCGGTGCTTTCGCTCCTGCACCGCGAGTTGAATATCGAACAGGTGCAACTCACGACGCTGCATTCGGTCATGAACGACCAGCCGCTGATCGACGGCTATCACCATTCCGACCTGCGCAGGACACGTTCGGCAATGCAGTCGATCGTCCCCGTTTCGACTGGACTTGCGCGCGGCGTGGAGCGCCTGCTTCCCGAACTCAAGGGCCGCGTGCACGCCAAGGCGATCCGCGTGCCAACCCACAATGTGTCGTCGATCGACATGGTATTGTCGGTAGGACGCGACGTGAGCGCCGCAAGTATCAACGAATTGCTGAAAAGCGCGGCGGCCGGACCCTACGCCGGCCTCATCGCCTGGTCGGACGACCCGCATGCTTCGATCGACTTTAATCACGATCCGCATTCTGCAATTGTCGACGGCGCGCAGACTCATGTCAGCGGCGGTCGTCTGGTGAATCTGATGCTGTGGTTCGACAACGAGTGGGGTTTTGTGAATCGCTTGCTGGATACGACGCGACACTGGCTCGTGGCCGCTTGACGCCGGATTCGGAAACCGATCCACCAGATCCGCCCGGCGGGTCTGGTTTAACTATCCGGCATAAATATAGTTTTCCTCATTAAATTATTTTTGCGGCTGGGTTAAAGTCGGCTCAGCCGTGCCATCAAGCGCTCCACCTGCCCTACTGTCCCGGACACGGTTTCATCCGAAGGATTGCCTGGTCCATCGAGCGTCTGAACATCGGAAATTCCGGCTCACGTGCAATTGCTTTCGTTTCAGAAACACGCAGCCGCGTCGCGTTGAGGTTCTACCAGCCCGAAAAGGACACCTCTCCATGTCACGTCCAAGTCGTCCGGTCGCGTTCATACTCGCAGCTTCGAATCACGGCACCATGATCCTCAATCGCAACGATTACAACGTCTCCAGCTCCGGAGGCGTCTATGGCGTCGGGTATCAGATACTGGATCATTCGAGCTTCGACGCAAGTGAAGTGGGTTTCATGCTTGGGCTGCTCACCCGGCGACGACAGTATTTCGGCGATGGTGTAGTCGCGATAGACGGCGGGGCCAACATTGGCGTGCACACCATCGAATGGGCGCGGCAAATGCATGGCTGGGGCCGTGTACTCAGCTTCGAGGCCCAGGAGATCGTCTTCTACGCGCTAGCGGGCAACATCGTCATCAATAACTGCCTGAACGCGCGGGCGAAGCTCGGCGCGCTGGGTGAGCAAGTCGGTGAATTGATCGTTCCACAGCCAGATTATTTTTCTCATGCCAGCTTCGGCAGCCTCGAACTGCGTGAGCGTGCAAACACCGAAGACATCGGCCAGCGCATTTCATACACTCCATCGAGCGGAGTCACGGTACCCATGGTGAGTATCGATTCGCTGGATCTCGAACGCGTCGATCTCATCAAACTCGACGTTGAAGGTATGGAAATGGAAGTGCTGCGTGGTGCCCGAAAAACGCTCCAGCATCTCCGGCCGATACTTTCCGTCGAGGTGCTCAAATCCGATCAGGTCGCGATGGAGGAATTGCTCGGCGAGCTGGGATATTGCTTTTTCCCAGCCGGGATAAATCTCATCGCCGTACACACGGAAGATCCCGTGCTGCAACACCTAAGCCATCGCAATGGGGTGACATACCTGAATTGATCCAAGGCGAAGACGGCAGCCTTCGTACATAACTGCGTAACTATGCCGAGCCTGAGGCTTCACATTCACGATGAGCCTGATGGAACGCTGCAATCGCGCGCCACATCTGCACCGGATTCGAATACATCGGAAAGTGCCCGCAATCGGGGATTTCGGCCAGTGCGACACCTCGCTCGCGGATGTACTTCAGGTATGAAAGCGATGCGTTCTGCGCGCCATACATAAACATTCGCGGAAGCGGAAGACCAAGAAACTTGTTCATGAGGTCGCCGTTATCCGAAAGCTCGACCATCGACCTGAAGATCCCGCCTACCGCCCCTGCCCGCACCTTGTGACGCAGGCTCGCGGCATACAGCGCGCTCGCCCAGGCGGGCGCTTGCCGGGTTCGTTCGATAAAGTCTTCGAGGAATTGTTCGGCGCTCTCGCGCGGGTGGTCGACGATCTGCCTGCTGAGAAAGCAGTCCTCGGGCGCAATGTTGCCTTCGATGTCGACAAAACTGATGACCCGCTCAGGGTATCGTTGCGCCAGCATCAATGCCGTCAATCCACCCAACGAGTGCCCGACCAGGTGAAACCGGACGAAACCGACACGCTGCAGCATTTCGAGGGCCGTTTCCAGCAGAAACGGAATGCCCGGCTTCGTCAGATCGGAGCAAACGGTCTCTCCGCAGCCCGGCGCGTCATACGCAAGAAAGGGATGGCCCGCGAATTCGGCGTAACGAACGATATCGGCATAGTCCTCTTTCGTGGATCCAAATCCGTGAAGAAATACGATCGGCGCCTTCTCGCCGTCGCGATGGATGGCTGAAACATTCATGGCCGTACCATCGACGACAAGCGAGAACACCGAGCGCGTAAATTCCTGAGGCATGGTTTTCTGATCCGGAATAGACATTAATTTGCCGTGGCCCCGACGATAGAAGATCGAGGCCGTCGACACACGGGCGAGGCACCGGAGACGCTCACCCCAGCAACGTTCGGCAGAAGCTCTGAATTGCGATGCAGGCGCGCGACAACGACACGTTATCCAGCGCATACGCGACACGGATGTACGGCCCGAGGCCGAACGCGCTGCCGTGCACGGTCGCCACACCCGCTTCGTCGAGCAATGCATTGACCACGGCCTCGTCGCTGTCGAGACGCGTGCCGGCGGGCGTTGTCTTGCCGATCAACCCTTCGCACGAAGCGAAAGCGTAGAACGCGCCTTGCGGCATGGCGCAGTGCAGCCCCGGAGCCTGGTTGAGCAGTTCGTGCACCCGATCGCGCCGACGCTGGAAGACAGCCCGAGACTCCCGAACGAAATCCTGCGGCCCCGTAAGTGCGGCGAGAGCCGCATGCTGAGAGATCGTCGAGGCGCCTGACGTCTGTTGCCCCTGCAACTTCTCCATCGCCTCGATCAGCCAGCCCGGCCCCGTGCAATAGCCGATGCGCCAGCCGGTCATCGCGTAGGCCTTGGAGACGCCATTCATCGTAAGCACGCGTTCGCGCAGTCTCGGCTCCACCTGGGCGATCGTGACGAATTCCTGATCATCGAAGATCAGGTGCTCGTAGATGTCGTCGGACAGCACCAGCACCTGCGGATGCGCGAGCAGCACCTCGGCCAGCGCGTGAAGTTCGGCCCGGCTATAAACCGCCCCTGTGGGATTCGACGGCGAATTGAGAATCAGCCAACGGGTCTTCGGGGTGATGGCAGACTGGAGTGCCTGTGCAGTGAGTTTGAAACCGCTCTCACTGCCGCCCGGAACGATCACGGACTTGCCGCCGCAAAGCTGCACGATCTCCGGATAGCTCACCCAGTACGGTGCGGGCACAACGACTTCGTCGCCCTCATTCAGGGTCGCTGCGAGTGCATTGAAAATCACCTGCTTGCCGCCGCTGCAAACGAGCGTGTCTCGCCAATCCACCTCCAGTTCGTTTTCACGCCGGAATTTGGCAGCGATGGCTTCACGCAGTTGCCTCAGCCCTGCAACCTGCGTGTAGCGGGTGTGACCGGCCCGAATGGCGGCGATGCCGGCTTCGCGCACATGTTCCGGCGTGTCGAAATCCGGCTCGCCCGCACTCAGCGAGATCACGGTGGCGCCAGATGCGCGCCGTGCAGCCACGCGGTCCATGACCTTATAGGTTGCGGACGGTTTTGCCGCAGCAAGGAAACGATTGAGTTCGAAGTTCGATACGCTCACGACGCATCCCTCCACTGCGAGAGACCGAACAGATCCAGCGTGGTCCTGCCCTCCCGCAGACGCTCCATAATCCCGGCTTCCCTGGCCGCGCGAGCCTGCCCTTTCGTCAGCGTCGCATGAACCTGCGCGGCCGGGATGACCAGCACGCCGTCGTCGTCCGCCAGCACGAGATCCCCTGCCGCTACCGGCGTGCCGGTGAAACTGATCGGCTGCCCCACGGAAGGGACACTGGCTTTGATCGTGCCGCGCATCGAGATACCGCGCGCGAATACCGGAAAGCGCCGTGCCGTCAACGCGGCGATATCCCGAACGCCGCCGTCGATGACAAGACCGGCCACGCCGGCTGCTTCGGCCGCAACCGTGAGGACCTCGCCCCAATAGCCCGCAACGAAGCCGCCCGTCGAGATGACGAGCACGCTGCCACGCGGCGCTTTCTCCATCGCGACATGGATGGCCAGATTGTCACCCGGCGAACATTCGAGTGGAAACGCGGGCCCCGCGACGGATGCGCCCGGCCATACCGTGCGGATGGCTGGATCGACGGAACTGGTCGACAATCCGGAAGCTTCGAAGAGCGTAGAGGTGCCGAGCGTGCGCGCCAGTTCCAGCAGCGCCGCGGCATAAGGCTTGATCGTGGACATCAGCTTTTCCTTTGCAGCGTGTGATAACCGAGTGAAGTCCGCGCCTCGCCGAGCGTTTTACCTTTTGCGATCTGGTCGCGAATGCGCGATTCGGTTTCTTCGATCTTGCGGGCAGTCTCAGCCACGTCACGCGCGCGAGCACGCGGCACGATGACGACGCCATTCGCATCCGCCACCACGATGTCACGCGCCGCCACGCGCACGGTGCCGATGCCCACCACGGCATTCACCGACTCGACCTGCACGCGGTCCTTCCCGGTGCGCATGAATCGCCCGGCTGTGAAGAGCGGATAACCGTCCCCCAGCGCCTTGTTCACGTCGCGGCAGACGCCATCGATCACCGTGCCCGCGATGCCGCGCAGCCCGGCGTATTCGGTCATGATGTCGCCCCATACCGTGCAGTCGGTGCGGCCATCGTTGTCGATCACAACGACATCGCCTTGCGCCACATCGTCGATGAAATCGCCTACGGTACCCGGCGGCACGCTCGCGGGCACGTATTTGACGGTAAACGCCGGGCCAACGACAACCTTCGTGTAGTCGGCCAGCGGCATGATGCCCTGCACTTGCCCGTGAAGACCCAGCTTGTCCATGGCGTCGGAAACACCCGGTGTATCGAGGCCTGCGAAGAGCGCGACCAGTTCCCGGTCATCCGCGTTCGGCTTGAGAGGATTCGTCATATGCTGAATTCCTGAGGAAATAATCCGGTTACCGGGCCGCAATGGCTTCAAACGCTTTGTCGTGCATGACTTCCGCCACCGATCGGCCGGCGCGCACGGCTGCCAGCATGCCGTCCTGGCAGCGCGCGATGCGCTCGCCCAGATCGAGCACAGCTTCGATATGGTCTGCGGGGATGAAAACCGTCCCACAGCGATCGGCGATCACGTAGTCGTTCTCGTACACGGTGACGCCCGCGATCTCGACAGGCTTGCCCGAATCGATCTGGATCACGCGGTTGCGCGCGCTGATCATCGTGACGCCACGGCCATAGACCGGATAGCCGATCGACTCGCTGCCTTCGATATCGCGGCTCAAGCCGTCGATGATCGAACCGCGAATCTGTCTGGCCGTTGCTGCATTGGCGAGGATGTCGCCCCAGCACGAGATACCGTCCACCCCACCCGCGATCACGAGCACACGATCATCCGTTTTAACTGCGTCAATCACCGGCGAAATGAGGTGCACAGTCGGCGCGGTATCGGTTTTTGAGCCTAGCTGGATCGTGCTCGCCCGCCCGACGATCTTCGGGCAATCCCAGAGAGGGCGAAGACCATAAGTCGCGCCGGGCAGGCCGAGAAAATCGAGGGCGTCGGAAGCCGTATTGGTATCGAGCGCTGCGAGGCGATCAAGAAGCGAAGTCTGATTCATGACGCTGAGGTCCGTTAAAAGATGTGGCAATCGTGGCCCCGGCGGTCTGTTCTGTAAATTTCGCATTTCGTATCGCTCTGATACGATTTTCAGAACACAGAAAACGCGGAACGCGATGATTGCGCCCGCGATAATGGCGGCCGGTTGCGGCGAGCACCCGCATCAGCCTCAATCCGAAAGGAGACAGGATCAACATGAACAATACGATCGACTTCAGGCTAATCCGGCAGCTCTGGATGTTTCTGGCCGTCGCCGAGGAACAGCATTTTGGCCGGGCAGCCAGGCGCCTGAACATGTCTCAACCACCATTGACCGAGCAGATCAAGGTGCTTGAGCAGTCGCTGAAAGTGCAGCTATTCCATCGTTCCCGGCGAGGTACGCAGCTCAGCCCCGCGGGCGCTGCGATCCTGCCGGCCGTGCGCCAGTTCGCCGGCCAGGTCGAACGACTCGAACGGGTGGTGCGGGAGGTCGCTGCAGGACAGTCCGGGGTGCTGCACGTAGGCGCCATTACTTCCGCCATGCTGGAAACCGTTCCGCCATTGCTGGACGCACTCAGGCAGGCCCATCCGAATCTCACGGTGTTCGTCAATGAAATCGACAGCGTCGATGCGATACCGGCGCTGGAAGCGGGAGAACTCGATCTGGCGTTCGTCCGTATCGACGGTGAGGTGGGACGCGGAATCGCCGCCATGCCGCTCGCCAACGACCGGCTTGCCGTGGCGCTTCCCAAGGACCATCCGCTGGCCGCATTACCCAGAGTACGGCTGCGGTCGCTCGCCAGCGAGCAACTTGTGATGTCGTCGCGCCAGGTCAGCCCCGTGTATTTCGATACGCTTGTGTCGGTCTGCCGCGCAAACGGTTTGACGCCGCGCGTCACGCATGAAGTGCGTTCGGTTACGTCGCAGATCGCCTATGTCGGGTGTGGACAGGGCGTGGCGCTGGTCCCGTCGTCGATGCGCAAGCTCGCGCCGGAAAATGTGGTTGTGCGGCCGTTGAAGGAAAAAATCGAGGTGGTAACGGCCGCCTTGCTGTGGAATACGCAGCGCCATCACCCGTTAGTCGACGAAGTGATTGCATCGCTGGAGAAACGCAAGGGGCGACCGGCCTCGCGTTGAAAAGTGCGCCGATTTTTTACGGCGTCTGGCCAGACTCACCTGATTCTTTAAGTATCTGCCCCAAAAAAACGAATGGCCCGCAATGGGCCATTCACTTTGCTACAGGTAGCATCGAATCCGGTTACAGCGGCTGGATATTCGCAGCCTGCTTGCCCTTGGGCCCCTGCTTCACCTCGAAGCTCACACGCTGGCTCTCCTGCAACGACTTGAAGCCCTTCCCCTGAACTTCGGAGAAGTGCGCAAACAGATCGTCGCCACCTTCGTCCGGCGTAATGAATCCGAAACCCTTCGCATCGTTAAACCACTTCACTGAACCTGTCGCCATGTCTCTGTCTCTTCCCAAACCGGTTAAGTCGAACGTTAAACTTCGACCGGCAATTGCCGATCGCACGTGCGATGATGACTGGGCAAACACATCCGGGCAATAAGCGTTTTCTCTGATTGAGACGACATATCGTTGACACAATTGTTTTTTGGGTCGAGTAACGGAACCATACGCGGATTACCATGCGCTGTGTCGGCCGACGGGAATTATTGACGTTGATGGCTTCAGATCTACTGCCCTGATCATCACCTGCCATCGCCTGCATTTGCCGCTTTTTCGCGAGGTCGGCATGAGGTTTTTCACGTGCTTCTCGCCTGTTCAGGCGGGAAGCACGTGGGGTACAAATGCTTGATCACATCGAAGGTTAGAACGACGCGGGCGCATTATCGGCCGGACGCCAGTGCTCAGCGATTGCCTTATCCGGTATGCGAACGGTCGCAAGCAACGGCAAGTAACCGAGCAGTCTTGCCTCGCTTACCGCGAGTCTCTCAGAGCGAAGCAGTGCTCCCGAAATCTTCGTACCGTCCTGAGTTTCAATGCGGTAGCCATCAATCGGCCCCCATTGGCCCTTCGGCATTGGCTCAATATAAACGTGCGCCATCTCGTACCTCCACAGGTTTAAAAAACTGAAACGCACACACCTTACAAATTCAAACATTGCCGGTCTACGCGTCTTTTCCATGTATCAAGAGTATCGAGATAAGCGATGGTTGTGGCCGCAAAACCGCAGCCCAGTTTGCTCATAAAAACATTGCAAATTCAACGACATACATATCAACTTTCGCAATACGCAATTGCATTGGCCGATGCGCAATGCCGGAATGTTGCGTCGCGGCAGATGTTTCTGGCATATGCGACATTGTTTTACATTGTGAGAATTGGACACCGGGGCGGCATGCCGAGCGGTTTGATGCGAACGCACCGAAGTCGCCCCAAATCCGTCCAGCGAATTTTGAGCACATTCGGTCTTCAAGCATGATTTCTATTCAGCACTTCAACGTGAAAACGCCCCTGGCCCGATTGGTTCACAATCGGGCCAGGGGCGCGTTTCCCGCCTACATTACTGGTGCAAAAGAAACGTGTTCAGCGTGACTCGCCGAGCTGTTCGAGGATCGCGGGATTCTCAAGCGTCGAAACGTCCTGCGTGATCGACTCGCCCTTCGCGAGCGAACGCAACAGGCGCCGCATGATCTTGCCCGAGCGCGTCTTCGGCAGGTTATCGCCGAAGCGGATGTCGCGCGGTTTGGCGATCGGTCCGATCTCTTTGGCCACCCACGCACGCAGTTCGCTGGCAAGCTTCACCGCGTCTTCGCCGTGCGGACGCGAGCCCTTGAGCACCACGAACGCCACCACCGCTTCGCCCGTCGTGTCGTCCGGGCGGCCCACCACCGCAGCCTCAGCCACCAGCGGATTCGCGACCAGCGCCGACTCGATCTCCATCGTGCCCATGCGGTGCCCCGAGACGTTCAGCACGTCGTCGATGCGGCCCATGATCGTGAAGTAGCCGGTCTCCTTGTCGCGCACGCTGCCGTCGCCCGCCAGATAGAGCCGCCCGCCCAGTTCCTCGGGGAAGTAGCCCGTGCGGTAACGATCGGGATTGCCCCACACGTTGCGGATCATCGCCGGCCACGGGCGCTTCACCACGAGGATGCCACCCTGCCCGTTCGGCACGTCCTGGCCCGTTTCGTCGACGATCGCCGCCATGATGCCCGGCAGCGGCAGCGTGCACGAGCCCGGCACCAGCGGCGTCGCGCCCGGCAGCGGCGTGATCATGTGGCCGCCCGTCTCGGTCTGCCA
>NZ_JBHSMP010000026.1:0-64387 GCF_042655705.1 Paraburkholderia denitrificans
TCGAGGATCGGCACGAGCACCTGGCCCGCGCGCCGGCTCTTGGCCGCGAGCGTGCCGTACACGAGCGTGAACGCGAGCGAGGCGACCATCGCCGCGAGCATGCGCAGGGTGGTGCGCATGGCGTACTCGGGCAGCATCGCCGGATCGAGCGAGATGGCCTGGGTCTTGAGCGCGGACATCGGCGCCATCGTCTCGTGAAAGCCGATCGCCGCCATCGCGATCAGGCAGATGATCAGCGGAAACGCGACGAAGTCCCAGCGGTTGGGCAGCACCCGCCACGCCGAAGCGTTGGCCGTGCGGTTCAGGTTGAAGCCGAACTCCATTACTGGCCTCCCGTGCCGGTTGTACGGGTACTACGCTGGACGCCGCGTGCGCGCGTTGCACACTTCGTCGCTTGCATTGAGCAGTTGAACTGGATCATGTTGAAGCACTGACAAACTGGATGATGTGCAGGGCCCGGCACGCCCTGGCGCGCCGGATCGGCCGGTCAGACCCGAAACACGCGTGCGGACAGATCACGCCAGCGCGCAGCGAGGCCGGACAGACGGCTCAACGTTGAAGCCGGCGCGCACTGGCTGGCGCCAGGCACATCGGTGGGAAGTACGGTGCAAACGCATTGCTGCGGTTGCGGCAGATGCGGCAGAAGAAGGCCGAAGTTCATGCTGGATCTCCTCGCGTCCATGAGGACGCCGTTATGAGGAAAGCCAGCAGACCGGCTGGGCGCGGTGCGCACAGCGGCTCACGTCTGCTCGCTTTCCTCCGGGAATATCGAAAGGAAGCGGCATAACGGATAACTGTCACTGTCGGACATCAGAACTCCTTATTGCGCGGCGACGCACGAGCGACGCCTGTAGCGGCGCGCGTGCCGCGCCTGAGGGGCAGGGCAAACGCGCTGTACCGCGAACACAGACGGTTCACGGCGCGATATCGGCCACACGCACAGCCACGCGCGGCGCGAATGAACGCGAGCGGCGCCTGGATGACGCGAACAAGGATGCACGAGGATTTACTGCTGGACGCGCACCATCTGCCTGCTGGCAAGACGGCGGCTAGAGAAAGGGAGCGCGGACGTCCTGCCGGTCAGGCAGCGAAACTCTTCGAAGATCGACAACTGCTACTGTCCAAGGCGTCAGCCCCTTTTGTTGAGACGGGCGAATTTTAGTCACGCCGCCTGCCGGAAGTCAACACGATTCGCTGGCGGCGTCAATTCTCGTGCCAATGTCGCCACAGCGCGGCCCGGCGGCAAGCGGCGCGATCCAGGGGACACAACCCCACAACAACTCAAGCCTGCTTGCGTTTGGCCGCCTGGCCCGTCTCGCCCATGCCCATCTGCTCGAGCCGCTCACTCGCCTCCGTGAGCGCCCAGAGCGGCGCGAACTGCAGTTGCAGATCGTAGACCGTCACGATCGCCGCCAGCGCCTCAGCCTCCGCGGCGTCGAGCCGCCAGTTGCCGTCCGCGCGTCCGCGCTCGAAGCAGGCGAGCAGCGCCGCGTCCGCGTCGCGCACCTGCGCCTGCGTGAGCGCGCCGTACCCGGCGTTGACGATCGACATCGCCAGCACGTGCGTATGCAGCATCGCCTGGGCGTCGTGAGCGGTGCCGCCGCCGCGCAGCGCCGCGAGCGCGAGGTGCACCTGGAGCGCGAGATCGTTTGCGCAGGCGCGCGGCATCGGAAGCAGCATTGCCTTGTTGCGGCGGACATGGGCCGCGTGGGCCTGCTGGGGAAATGGAATGGTCTTGGCCATGGAGCACAAAAGAAACGGTTCTTGTGCAATAACGGCAGGCCGCGCCAAAGGTTGAGCGGCGCATTGTCCCGTGTGTGTAACTAACCGTAACGATCACCCCTGCGGGAACAACCTTTCAATTTCCTTCAGCCGGTTCATGGCCGCGCCGGGATGCGGCGAACGCCTCGACGTGGCGGATCGCCTGCTCGCACTGTTCGAGCGTCAGATGGTGGATCGACGGATTGGGCAGCTCGAAGCCAAGCGCTTGCGCAAGCCAGCGCATGGCCTTGCCGCGCGCTTCGAAGGCGTTCACGCCATCGCGCCGCACCTTGGCCGCGACGAGCGGCTCGAGTGCATCGTGCAGACGGCTCTTCGCATCGCGCAGCGCGGCGTTCGCAAGACGCCCAAGCGGAACATTGCGCGTGCTGCGCGCCGGCACGCCGATCCACGCCTCACAGGCCGTACAGACCCAGAGCGTGCCGTGGTCGTCGCGATACGGATACGCCTCGTCGCCAAAACGCGCGAGCAGCGCCTTCGCGCCGCAGTAGTCGCACAGCGGCTGGGGCAGCGCCTTTACGGGACGGCCTACACGCATCGAACGCTCCTGACCGCCCCGATGGGCGGTGACATGAAATGGGTGAACGCGGCTACCTGCGATCCGGATTCGACGGCCTGCGGCGCGGGGAAGCCGCCGCCGCCCGCAGTACGCACGTCAGCACGTCACCGCCTCAGCGCTTCACGAGTTCCGTGAGGGCCTCGATCTCCGACGCGCAGGCCGCCGCCGCACGCGCTTCGATCTCGCGATAGAGCCGGATGATTTCGTCGCCGACGGGCGTGAGCATGCTGCCGCCGCCGCTCTGGCCGCCGTGCTCGGAAATCGTCGCAGGCGACTTGAGCGAGCGGTTCAGTTCGTCCATCAGCAGCCAGGCGCGGCGATAGGACATGTTGAGGCTGCGTGCCGCTGCCGAAATCGAACCGTGCTCGCGCACCGCCTCCAGCAGCGAAACCTTGCCGGGACCCAGCGCAATCGTGCCGCCGTGAAGAATGCGCATGCGAAAACGCACTTCGGGATCGCCTGACACCGGCTGGATTGTCTGGCCGGTTTCGGTCGGCGCCGAAGCGGGCGTCCCGGCGGATGGGCGATCTTTGGCGGTGCTGGTCATGCGCGCAAGCATACACGATGCGCTTCGGGCCGATTGGGCCGATCCGGTGAAACCGCCCGCTCCGGAAAGCGCGCGTTACGCGTCGACGCCGATGATCACGCTCGACGCCTTGAATAGCGCCGCAGCCGCTTTGCCTGCCGCGAGGCCGAGGTGATCGACGCTCTCGTTGGTGATGATCGCCGCGATCGACGCGCCGCCCGGCGCTGCGATCACGACTTCTGCATTGACGGCGCCCTTCGTGACCGATGCGACCGTGCCCGCCACGACATTGCGCGTGGAAACGCGGGTAGCGTCGCCATCGACCATCACGATCACCGACGACGCCTTCACCAGCGCGAACGCCGGCTTGCCCGCCGCGAGGCCGAGCGCAGCGGCGCTGCCATGCGTGATGATCGCGACGATGTCGAGCCCGCCGTCGGTACGCAGCGTGACTTCGTCGTTGACGGCGCCGGCCTTGACTGCGCTGATCTGACCGGTGAAGTGATTACGGGCGCTCGTACGCATAAAGATCTCCATGGCGTGCAATCGCAATGTGCACGCCGACAATGAATGGAGCCCCAGTGTACCCGGGCGCACACCACGCGCCCAGACGCGACGAATGGACTAGTCCATTCGGACGGGTACATGGAATTGCAAGTCCAGCGTAATATATTGCGGTTTATAACGGTACGGGGAAACAAGCATGATCCGCAAACTGATTGCCTCGGTTGTCGTGTTGACCGGTGTGCTCGGCGCGAGCGCCAGCGCGTTCGCCGCCGACGCAAGCGACGTCAACGTGCTGTACGCCGGTTCGCTCGTGAACCTGATGGAGAAGGACGTCGGGCCCGCGTTCGAGAAGGAAACGGGCCTACGCTTCAAGGGCTATGCGGCCGGTTCCAGCAAGATCGCCAACGAGATCAAAGGCAAGCTGCGCCGCGGCGACGTGTTCATCAGCGCGAGCCCGAAGGTCAACACGAGTCTGATGGGTGACCAGAACGGCAATCACGTCTCGTGGTACGTCAACTTCGCCGAATCGCCGCTGCTGATCGGCTATAGCCCGAAGAGCCGTTTCGCCGCCGACTTCAAGACGAAGCGGTGGGACCAGGTGCTCCGCGAGCCGGGCCTGCGCCTCGGGCGCACCGATCCGAAGCTCGATCCGAAGGGCGCATTTACCGTCGAACTCATGACGAAGGCCGCACAGGTCTATAACCAGCCGGATCTCGTCGAGAAGACGCTCGGCGCGCCGGAAAATCCCGAGCAGGTCCTGCCGGAAGAAACGCTCGTCGGCCGCCTGCAGTCGGGCCAGCTCGACGCGGGCTTCTTCTACTCGACCGAAACGTCCGACCTCAAGATTCCGTCGATCCACCCCGCGCCCGAGCTGAAGATCAAGGCGAACTACACGCTCACGATCCTCAACGACGCGCCCAACCAGGCGGGCGCCGCGCGCTTCGTCAACTTCCTGCTCAGCGCCGAAGGCCGCAAGCTGCTCGCCGAGCATGGCGTCGACGTGACGAAGCCCGCCGTGCAGGGCAGCACCCAGGCGATTGCGCCGTCGGTTCAGGCCGTGATCGACGCCGCGCAACCATAGTCGAGAAGCAACAACCGTGAAGCAACAGCTGTGAAGCAACCCGCGGCCCGGCCGCTCCTGTGGCTCGGCGCACTGCTCGCCGTTTATCTCTGCGCGCCGTTCGTCGCCAGCATCCCCCAGATCGGCCAGGCCGACTGGGCCGGGGTCGACTGGCGCGCGACGTGGTCCGCCGTGGCCGTGTCGGTGACGAGCGCGAGTGTCGCCGCGCTCGTCATCCTCGCGGGCGGCGTGCCGCTCGGCTACTGGCTCGCACGCTCGCGCTCGCGCGCCGTCGCGCTGCTCGGCTTCGTCGTGCAGTTGCCCCTTGCATTGCCGCCGCTCACGAGCGGCGTGCTGCTGCTGTTTCTGGTCGGTCCGTATAGCACCATTGGCCAGCTCTTCGGCGGCAGGATCACCGATTCCTTCACGGGCATCGTCCTCGCGGAAACCTTCGTTGCCGCGCCGTTCCTGATCGTCGCGGCGCGCTCGGCGTTCGCCGCCGTCGATCCCGTCTACGACGACGTCGCCGCCACGCTCGGTCATCACGCCATGAGCCGCTTCTTTCGCGTGACGCTGCCCATCGTCTGGCCCGCCATTCGCGCTGGGCTCGCGCTCGCGTGGCTGCGCGCGTTCGGCGAGTTCGGCGCGACCATGATGGTCGCCTATCATCCGTATTCGCTGCCGGTCTACACCTACGTCGTGTTCGGCGGCCAGGGGCTGCCCGCGATGATGCCGCTCCTGTTGCCGACGCTCGCCATCGCGATCGTCTGCGCCGTGCTCTCGGTCTACGCGCGCGGCCCGCACGTCGCGCATACCGCGCCCGCCGAGAACGGCGACGAGCCCGCGAGCTTCGCCAGCGCAGCGCCTGCCCGGGCCGTTACCGGCCTTCGGCTTGCCTTCGACGCGCAGCGGCGCCTCGGCGCATTCAGCCTCGACATCACATGGCGGCCGCAGACCCGCCGTCTCGCCATCATCGGACCGTCCGGTTCGGGCAAATCGCTCGCGCTGCGCATCATCGCGGGGCTCGACCACAACGACACGGGTTCGGTCATGCTCGGCGACGCCAATCTCGGCGCACTGCCGCCCGAGCGGCGGCCGATCGGTTACATGCCGCAGGACTACGGCCTTTTTCCGCACATGACGGTCGCGCAGCAACTGGCGTTTCCGGTCGGCGCCGATGCCGCGAGCGCGCGCTACTGGCTCGCGCATCTCGGCCTCGATACGCTGACGGCGCGTCTGCCGCACGCGCTGTCGTTCGGCCAGCGCCAGCGCGTCGCGCTCGCGCGCGCGCTCACGCGGCACAGTCAACTGCTGCTCTTCGACGAGCCGTTCGCCGCGCTCGACACGCCGCGCCGTCGCCGCCTGCAGCAATCGCTGCGCGCGCTGCAGCGCGAGATCGACGCGGTGACCATCATCGTCACGCACGATCCCGACGAAGCCGCGCTGCTCGCGGACGAAGTGCTCATCATCGAACACGGCCGCGTGCTGCAGGCTGGCCCCGTGAACGACGTGTTCCGGCGGCCGGCATCGCTACGCGTGGCCGAGCTGCTCGGATTGCATAACGTCGGCGAAGGCGTCGTGCGCGCCGCCGGTGAAATCGAAACCGCGAAGGGCCTGCGCCTGCCGTACGCCGGTACGCCGTTCGCGCCCGGCACGCGCGTGATGTGGCGGGTCGCGCCGCGCGCGCTGCGCGCCACGCCCGAAGGCGCGTGGACCGGCATGCCAGCCGGTCATGCACTTCGGCACGGCGACCGCTACGTGACGATCGAAATGGGCGGCGAAGCGTTCGATATTGCCGCCGAGGATGCACCGTGTACGAACGATGGTGTGCAGCGCTTCTCGATCGAGCGCGAGGGGGTTTCAGTGTGGGCCGCGCCGCACTCCTGAAAAGGCTCACCTTTCGCGCGTTCGGTATTGGTGTTCGCGCGTGCCGAACGTGCCGCCCAGGCGCTATTTCGACAACTTTCGCGCGGCCCGGAGCGCACATTCGCTTTGCTCCCGAAAACGCTCACCTTGGAACGGCCGGCGCCTTCGCACAACCTTCGCGCAACGAATCGCCGCGTTGCACCAGTGTTCGAGCAATTTTGTGTTCGTCAAACCTGGGATTGCCAGGAAATATTGCCTGCGCCTGTTTCAGCCGATTCGGGTGCTCACGGCTCCCGAAAATGCTCACCGTTCGCGTGAGTGTTGCGCCGCGCCGCTCAGATCATGAAACGGCTATCCTCGTCGAACACGGTGGGCAGCGGCACGAGATCGGTGCGCGCGAAACGAATCAGCGAAAACGCCCGCTCGCCCAGCGGACTCGCGGGTAGCCGCGCGAGCGGAAAGACGATTTCGGCGCTGTCCTGCGAGGCGCCTGCCTCGATCACCACGTTCATCGCATTCAGCCGGATTCGCTTCATCTCGACGTTCGTGTGCCGTGCCGGATGACCGAGCACATCGCAGATGACGTCGAGGTCGCGTGCGAGCGCATCGGTCTGCAGGCCGAGCGCATCCAGTGCGCGCGCGTTGGCCTCGATCTCGGTCTCCAGTCCGATGCGTTGCGCCGCATTCGCCGATGCGCGCTCACCGAGCATCTTGTGCGTGCCTGCGCCCTGGCGCGTCAGTAACTGCAACCGTGTCTTCAACAGCGCGCGGTCCTGCAAAAGCGCATCGCGACGCGACTCGTCGGCGCCGATCTGCGCGAGACCTTCGAGCGCAATCTGCTCGACCACGCGCTGCACGATCTGCTCGCGCAAATCGTCTTCCGACTCGCCGCAAAGGCGCACCTGATGATCGTCGAAACTCAGTGTCGTGCGCGCGACGTCGGCGTGCACCACGTCGCCGATCTGCTCGACACCGAACACGCGGCGCTCGCTCATCGCCATACTGAGCACGGCGTAGGTCTCGCGCGCGAGCGGATGGTTGTCGAACCACACGTGCATTTCCGGCGAGCGGCTGAGAATATGCGCGACCTCGTCAGGCGCCGCGAAAAACGCGTGAATATACGGGTCGTCGAGCCAGGCGGCGGCGTTTGCCACGCGTGCGTGCGGCAACTCGTTCACCAGGCCGCTCACGTAATCGAGCGAGCAGGCCAGCACAGGCGTGACACGCTCCTGAAAACCCTCCGCGAGCTTTAGCGCCGGGCTCAACACCATCAAACGCTCGATCAACGCGCTAATCCGAGGCGTGACCGGTATCGCCTTGGGTCGCGGCCGCCATAGTCTGTCGAGAATGCTCATTTCACGACTCCGGTGCGAACCGCGCAGGCGCGCGGCTGGAATCGGGTGCTGCATGCGATCTTTTTGGATCGTCGCGAAACACCCCCTGCTGCATCGCAGCGCAAATCACTATAGCGCGAATTCGCGTGCGGGCAGGTTTAAGGTGTTTGACGTGCTTTAGGTGATTCAGGTGCTCATCCCGAACAAGCTCACCATTGCACACGCCACACAAACCCGCGGCTCCCGGATTAGCTCACCATTCGTTTCAATGGGTTTTTATTTTTTCAATTTTCCTGGCATTGCCATTTAAATGATTCGACAACATGTTTCACCGCGAATAACGCCACCTGCAGCGCGTTAAAGACCGAGGTCGCTGAGCCCCGGATGATCGTCGGGACGGCGGCCGAGCGGCCAGTGAAAGCGACGGTCCTTTTCCAGAATCGGCAGGTCGTTGATGGAGGCAAAGCGGCGTGCCATCAGGCCGTTCTCGTCGAATTCCCAATTCTCGTTGCCGTAAGAGCGGAACCAGTTGCCGGAATCGTCATGAGACTCGTAAGCAAATCGCACCGCGATACGGTTTTCCGTCACCGCCCACAGTTCCTTGATGAGACGGTAATCGAGTTCGCGCGCCCACTTGCGCGAGAGAAATTCGACAATCGCCTCGCGGCCCGTGACGAATTCCGCGCGATTGCGCCACACGCTTTGCGGCGTATAGGCCAGCGAAACGCGCTTCGGGTCGCGCGAATTCCACGCGTCCTCGGCCGCGCGCACCTTCAGGATGGCGGTTTCCCGCGTGAACGGCGGCAGCGGCGGGCGAACCTCAACGGCATCAGTCATGTTTTTTCTCCGGAGAACGCGCGGTGCGCCGGGCAGGCGGCCGCGACGGGTGACGACTGCGCAAAGCGCTGGCGCCAACCAGCGCTTCGAGCAGGGACTTTGCGGCGGTGCGCGCGTCGAGCGCAGCATCGGCGTCGCCGCTCACGAGCGCGACGCCGATTGCACCGTCGATCAGGATCAACCACTGGCGCGCGAGCCGTGCGGCATGGCGGCGATCGATGCCGTGCGCGGCCACAAGCGCGTCGCATTGCTCGCGCACGAAGGCGAGCAGGCGCGCCTTATGCTCGCGTGCGATGAGCCGGACGGGATCGTCAGCCGACGCGGTCTCGCCCGACGCATTCAGGAACGCGCAACCGTGAAAGCCTTCGGCCATAAACCAGTCGCGCAGAACGTCGAACATGCCGATCAGCCGTGTTCGCGGCGTGTGTCCGCGCTTGAGCGTGCCGTCCACGAACCAGCGCATCCAGCGCTCGTCGCGACGCGTCAGCACGGCGGCAACGAGCGCGTCCTTCGACCCGAACCAGGTGTAGAAGCTCTTGCGCGCAGCGTCGGCCTCGCGAACAATCGCGTCGACGCCGGTCGCATGAATGCCGCCGGTATAAATCAGCGCTTCGGCTGCGTCGAGCAAACGCTCGCGGGCATCGGGCTGCGGCGCGGTGGCCGTGCTCATGCTGGAATCTCCGTGACGGTGCTGAAGGTCCGTACCCGACCTTGAGATTTGCATCGACTGAGAACGATCGTTCTCCACGGCGAGAATGTAGAACGATCGTTCTCCGGGGTCAAGCAAAAAACCGGTGGAGCGTGTGAACACCCTGGAATAGATGATCGCCCCGACGCGTTAATATCGAGGCACCATGCGGATATAAGTCATGAACGGAAGAGGCGTTACCAGCTTGAAGCGGCGGACCTGGTTTGCGGCGCTCGGCGCGGCATGCCTCATGTTTGCGTGCACGCCGCTGCGTGTGGTCACGCACAGCGTGAACACCGCCGCAGCGGATGTGCCTGCAGGACACTACGTACTCGACCCGCACCACTGGAGCGTGGTGTTCGACGTCGATCACCTGCATTATTCTCGCTTCGTGATGCGCTTTGACCGCGTCACGGCGCAACTCGACTGGCGAGCGGGCGGGCTGAACAGCGCGACGGTCGAAGCGACCATCGACGCAGCGAGCCTCGACACGAACGACCCGCAACTGGACCAGCAGGTGAAAGGCGCGCAGATGCTGGACGTGGCGCGCTTTCCGCAGATCCGCTTCGTCAGTACCCGTTTCGAGCAGACCGGCGACTCGCGCGGCACGCTCACCGGCAATCTGACGATTCGCGGCATCACGCAGCCGGTCACACTCGATGTGACCTTCAACGGCTACGCGCCGAATCCGCTCACGAAGCAGCCGACCGTGGGCTTCGCCGCGACTGGCCGGTTCAGCCGCGCGAAGTTCGGGCTGTCGACGTGGTATCCCGCGGTCGGCGACGATATCGGCGTGCGCATCGAAGCCGAATTCGAACAGCCCGCCCCGGCGAACTGAATCCCGGGGCCGTAGCGGCGTTTATCGGGTCCAGTCGAGAATGACTTTGCCACTATTGCCGGAGAGCATCGCAGCAAAACCTTTTTCGTAATCATCCACGCCAAAGCGGTGCGTGATGATCGGCGAAAGATCGAGTCCGCTTTGCAGCATGGCGACCATCTTGTACCAGGTCTCGAACATCTCGCGGCCGTAAATACCCTTGATTTCAAGGCCCTTGAAGATCACCTGATTCCAGTCGATCGCGGTCTGCGCCGGCGGAATGCCGAGCAGCGCAACCTTGCCGCCGTGATTCATCGATTCGAGCAATGCCGTGAACGCGCTCGGCACACCCGACATTTCGAGGCCCACGTCGAAGCCCTCGGTCATGTGCAGGTCGCTCATCACGTCGTGCAACGATTCGCGCGCAACGTTCACCGCGCGCGTCGCGCCCATCTTGCGGGCGAGTTCGAGACGGTAGTCGTTGACGTCGGTGATCACGACGTTGCGCGCGCCCACATGCCGCGCGATCGCGGCGGCCATGATGCCGATCGGGCCCGCGCCGGTAATCAGCACGTCCTCGCCGACGAGGTTGAACGAGAGCGCGGTGTGCGTCGCGTTGCCGAACGGATCGAAGATTGCAGCGAGATCGTCGGAGATCTCGGGCGGAATCTTGAACGCGTTAAAGGCCGGAATCACGAGATATTCGGCGAACGCACCTTCGCGGTTCACGCCCACACCCACCGTATTGCGGCACAAATGCCGGCGTCCCGCGCGGCAGTTGCGACAAAAACCACAGGTGATGTGGCCTTCGCCGGAAACACGGTCGCCAATCTGGAAGCCGCGCACCTCCTGGCCCATTTCGACGATTTCGCCGACGTATTCATGGCCGACATGCATCGGCACAGGAATGGTCTTCTGGGCCCAGTCGTCCCATTTCCAGATGTGAACGTCGGTGCCGCAAATTGCCGTGCGATGAATCTTGATCATCACATCGTTGTGGCCGACTTCGGGCTTCGGTACATCGGTCAGCGTGAGACCGGTTGCGCGTTCAAGTTTTGCGAGTGCTTTCATTTTGCCCAGAATACCTTGCTAAATACGTTGCTAAATGACGCCGAGGGACTTGCCCACGCGCGCGAACGCGCTCACCGCGCGTTCGATCTGTTCAGGTGTATGTGCGGCGCTCATCTGCGTGCGAATGCGCGCGCGGCCCTTCGGCACTACCGGATAGGAAAAGCCGATCACGTACACGCCTTCGTGCAAAAGCGCATCGGCCATCTTCGAGGCAACCTGTGCGTCGCCGAGCATCACCGGAATGATCGGGTGCTCGCCCGGCACCAACGTGAAACCGAGCGCGCTCATCTCACGGCGAAATTGCGCGCCGTTCGCCCGCACGCGTGCGCGCAATTGCGCGCCTTCTTCGCTCGCGACCAGTTCGAGCACCTTGAGCGAGGCCGCCGCGATGCTCGGCGTGAGCGTGTTCGAAAAGAGATACGGGCGCGAGCGCTGGCGCAGCAATTCGACGACTTCCTTCTTCGCCGCGATATAGCCGCCCGACGCGCCGCCAAGCGCCTTGCCGAGCGTGCCCGTAATGATGTCCACGCGGTTCGCGACGCCGCAGTGCTCGGGCGTGCCGCGGCCATGTTCGCCGATGAAACCCACCGCGTGCGAGTCGTCGACCATCACGAGCGCGTCGTAGCGGTCGGCGAGATCGCAGATGCCTTTGAGGTCGGCGATGATGCCGTCCATCGAAAACACGCCGTCGGTTGCGATCAGCTTGTAGCGCGCGCCCGCTTCGTCGGCCTCGCGCAGTTTCGCTTCGAGATCGGCGAGATCGTTGTTCTTGTAACGATAGCGGCGCGCCTTCGACAGCCGGACGCCGTCGATGATGCTCGCATGATTGAGTTCGTCGCTGATGATGGCGTCTTCTTCGCCCAGCAACGTTTCGAACAGACCACCATTCGCGTCGAAACAGCTCGAATAGAGAATACAGTCCTCGGTCTGCAAGAACTGCGCGAGCGCAGCTTCAAGCGATTTGTGCACCGTCTGCGTGCCGCAGATGAAACGCACCGACGCCATGCCGAAGCCGTCGCGATCGAGACCATCCTTGGCCGCTGCGATGAGGCGCGCGTCGTCGGCAAGACCCAGATAGTTGTTCGCGCAAAAATTCAGCACGCCGGTGCCATCGGCGAGACGGATATCCGACGATTGCGGCGTCGCGATCACGCGCTCGCTTTTGTAGAAACCATCGGCGCGAATCTGGTCGAGCGTCGCGCGCAGATGCGCAAGGTAGGGGGTTCGCATAAGTCGTGCTCCTGTCCGGGCGGGCCGCGGCCTGCCGCAGTTTGTTATAGTCGCCGTTAGCCTTTCGGGAAATATTCGTTTTTCCGAACGTAAATTCGAGATATCGAACAAACTCTAAACGATGGGGCAGCAAATGGCAAGCACCCGCAAACCACGCACGCCGGGCACCGCGACACCGCGAGGCGCGTCGGCGCACGCCGTTGCGGCCGCGCCGGCCGGTTCGCCCGTTACGCCGCCGCGTGTCGGCGAGCAGATCCAGCGGCTGCGCAACGAGCGCAGCATGACCCTCGACGACCTGTCGCGCGCGGCTGGCGTCTCGAAGTCCATGCTATCGGAAATCGAACGCGACAAAGCGAACCCGACCATTGCCGTGGCCTGGCGGCTCACGAACGCGCTGGGCGTAAAACTCGATTCGCTGTTTACCGCGTCGAAGACACCGGAAGCCATCACCGTCGCGGGTCCGCACGACATCCCGACACTGCATGGGCACGACGCGGGGTACCAGTTGCGCGTCTGGGGGCCGATCGAGCTTGCGGGCCACTTCGAATGGTATGAACTGACGTTGAAACCGGGCGGCGCGCTGGTTTCAGGCGCGCATGAGCCGGGCACACGCGAGCACCTGACGGTACTGCAGGGAACCATCGACATTGAAGCCGCGGGCACGGCACAACGCCTGAAGTCCGCGGATACGGCGCGCTACATCGCCGATCAGCCGCACGCAATCCGCAACGCTGGCAAGGGCGAAGCGCGCGCGCTGCTTGTCGTCATCCACGGCTGAGTGCGTGAGGGGCTGCATCGCCGCGTCGACTACTGTATATTTATACAGTCATTGATCGACTGGAGCCGCCATGCAGACCCCTGACGAGCCGAAACTAGCCGCCTTACGCTTTCAGACAGCCGCGCGCGATCTTGAGCAGATCGTGCGTAACATCGCGCAGCGGTATATCGCACAGCAGGTTCCGCTCACGTGGCGGCTGCTGCATGCAATCGAGGCCGAAGCGCTTGCGGATCTTGGATTCGCGAGCCGGCACGACGCAATCATGCTCGGGCTCTTTCAGCGTCCGGGCGAACTCGCTTATCCGGAAACCGACGATCCGGCCGATTTCGGGCGCTCGGACGCGTTGCCCGCTGTGTTCGCCTTTGCGGTGGCCGCTTACGAACGCGCAACGCAAAGTAGCGGGGAAGCGCAGTCGCAGATACCGAAACAACGTCCGCTCCAGCGGCGGATACGTGCCTGGGGCGGCTAGCGGCTTTTACCGGTGATGCCGATGGTGCCGGTGGTGCCAGTCATCCCGAACACACGTCGGCAATAAATCTCCCGATCCATTCGACCTGCCGCTAGAATTCACTGCACGAATGCAACTAACGGAATGAGAGCGATGGCATCCTCCCAACCCCCACGCGATCTGTTTGATCAGCAACGCGCCGACTGGCAACGCGATCCAGCCAGCGCCTTCGATGCCTGGCTGGCCTCGCAGGCGTTCCGCCAGTCGTCGGCCGACGTCTACCGCGTCCAGTGGGGCCGCTTTCTCGAATGGATCGCGCTCAAACACAAGACGATTCTCTCGGTCGACACCGGAACCATTGCTGAATTCGTCGCCGGACTCGACATAAAGCGGCCGCAACGCCTGCGCTATCTCAGGTTGATCGAGCGCGTCCTCGATCACGTCCGGCAGATCGAGCTCGCTTCGACCAACCCGGCACGCTTCATCGCCCAGGACGGCGAAGCCGCCTGGCGCAACGCGAGCGATAACGAACCCACCGGCTTTCTCGATGCGGCCGAACGCGCCGCGATTCTCACCCAGCTCTTTGCGCCGCTGGAAGAGCAATCGGCAGCGAAGCGCTGGCGCGAATATCGCGATCGCGCACTGGTCGCCGTGTTTCTCGGCGGCGGACTGAAAACGGGCGACGCGATTGCCCTGACGCTCGACGCCGTCAAGTCCGGCCAAGAGTGGCTCACGATTGAAGCCGACAATCCGATGTTTTCGCATTCCACGCGGCTCGCCCCTTTCGCCGTGGAGATCCTGGACGCCTGGCTCGAATCGCGGCGTGAAGCAGGATTGCCCGGACAACTCGTGTTTCCGGGCTCCCCCTCGGGACGGCCGATGCACAAGGCCACCATCCTGCGCGCGGTCGACGCGATCGTCGAGGCAGCAGGCATCGCTGAAACACGCGCGCAGCGCGCGAGTCCGCAGACGCTGCGCAACACGTTTGCGGCGGATCTCTTCGAACAGGGAATGAACGTCGAGCAGGTCGGGCAATGGCTCGGTTTCATGCAGCCGATTTCGGCTGGCCGGCTGCATCGCGCGTGGAAAATGTGGGCCGACCATGCGACGGCGGAAAGGGTGCACGGCCTTGAGTGACAAGGTTCGCGTCAACACAGACACCGCGGCGGCTCCCGTAAAAACTCACTTCCGATCGCCACTGCGGTTCCCGTAACCGCTCACCTCAAGCGACGCCGGGCGCTGCCTTTCCAGACATGAAACGGCTGACGGCTTCGAGCCGCGAGCCGCCCGCGCCGGACGTGTGCTCGCACTCGGGACACGAGAGTTCGTAGCGGCCATCGATCTGGGAAAGTTCTGGTTCGCCCTCCCGACACTTCGGACAGTGCGCAGGCAAGCTGACCTGTCCGTCGACGACGGTGCCCAGCTGGGCGAATTCTTCATCGCTGAGCCGTCCCGCGCTGGCGAGCGCGCACAGCACCTGGGCGACTGACGCATCGACTCCTTGCAGTCCGCGCAACGCGCTCACCTGGCGCGTGAGGACATCGACTTCATCGGAACGCTCGCGCAGCAGCGCGTCGAGACGATCCGCGCGTGCTTTGGCCGTCGCGAGCTGCTGGATGAAATCAAACTCCTTTTTGCTGGCATCGCGCTGGGCCGCCTGCCACGTCGAAGACATCGTGCGTAGCGAATCGAGTTCGACCAGCATCGGCTTGACCCGCCGTTCTGCTTCCGCGAGTGCATCCTTGATCTGCTGGGCGTAATGCTCGGTGCTCGTGCGCAGATCGGCATGAAGTGCGTCGATGCGATCGCGCAACCCTGCGTTGGTGGTCTGTTCGACGTCGAGTCGCTTCGTCAGGATTTCGTTTTCTGCTTCCAGACGCCGTGCGGTGGCCTGGAGGCTATCGTGGTGGACGGCCCCGTGCGCTGACGAGGCCGCAAGCTGACTTTCGAGTTCGCGAACCTTTGCCCAGGCCGTTTCGGTCCGGGCTTCACTGCGCTGAAGCATCTCATCGACCGCGGCACGCCGCGCGTCGGCATCCCGGACGGCTTGTTCAGCGTGATGTTTGCCGGTTTCGAGTTCGGTGCGCTCGGTTTCGAGCGCCTGATGCGCGAGTGTCTGCGCTTCCTGGAAGAGGGCACCGAGTAGTTCGCCGGCGCGCTCTTCGAGCACCGGCGGAATGGCGCCCACGCCGACGCGTACGCGTGAGGCCGTGCGGATCCGCTGCCAGAACACTTCAATATCTTTTGGAATGTCGCTTGCGCTGCCGGTTTGTGTCAGGTCACGAACCGTGGCCATGGACGGGCGAATGCCGAAATCGAAAAAGAGGCGCTTGCATGCATGGAGCGACAGCTCTTGTCGCCGTGCCCCGTCTCTTCGGAGCGCTTCCAGCTCGTCACGTAGATTCTGGCGATCTTCTTCTTGCATCATTGTTATCTCGTGATTGGGCCTCAACGCACAAATAATAACAAATTACGTATTGATCACTACAAACTAACAGGTGACCTCGTCCAGTGGCTGCAATTCGGCAAGTTTTGCTTCCTGGCACCACTTTCGTTTCTCACGAATAGGGCAGTATCGTGAAACAAAATGAGGTTTGTTTCATAAGTGATTGTAAATATGCGAGTTTTAGTTGTGGCTGAATTTTCGGATGGTGTTTCACGGCGGTTGCCCAGATTCGAGTTGTCGAATGAGCCCGTTTGTCGGGGATTTTGGAGGAGACGCGCGGGGTAGACGTGCTTGAGAGTAATAAAAGTAAACACCCTTGATACCTGTTAAAAACGTTAACGCCTTGGCAAACCCTTACCAGGCAAGGGTTTCAGCGTGCTCGGGTGAAGCTTTACGGGATGTCGGGTGAGGGACTGCGGGATGCGGCAGTGATGGGTTTCGGGGAGGCCGGTGAGCCGCTTCGGGAACGGACGTGAGCGGGTTCGGGAGCGGCGGATTTTCATCACTGGTGCAACGGTGAGAAATTACGGGAGCTGAAATCGCGGCGCCCCCTGTGCCACCACGCGGGTGTTCAGTGTTTCCTGAATTGCAACGGTGAGCGAATTCAGGAACGGGTGTCGGGGAGATTTTTGGGTCGAAAAAGGCGGCTTCGGAGGCCCAGGTGAGATGAATCGGGACAAATCCGCTTCCTGAGGTGAGATTTTTCAGGGGCTGGAGGCTTATTTGAGGCCTGGCGGGGCCTCCAGGAGGCTTTAGGTGAGTCTTTTCGGGAGCAACGCCGGCAGCCATGGTCCGGGATGCTGCTGCTGCGTCTGGGCACCGGCGGTGGATCGCCGCTGTATGGTGAGTCTTTTCGGGGGCTGTTTTGGCGCATTCGCCCTGTAGAGGTGAGTCTTTTCAGGAGAAAGTTGGTCTTCACTCACCTGAAAACGTCGACAGACAGGCCCTCGGAGAGCGTTAGCCGGAAACGCACTGTCTCATGAGGTGAGCCTTTTCGGGAGGTGTGACTGGAACACGCCGCGGCAGACAGATTGCCCGCTCCCGGCCAGATTCCGGCCGGAGGGTGAGCTTTTTCAGGATGATGCGGGCAGGAATGCGGGCTACGTCGATAGGTGGTTAAGTCTCTGAATTAATTTGTTTTTTCCAGCCGGCGTGGCTAATGGTGAGCTTTTCCGGGGGCTTGCGATCGGCGGCTTTCCGGTGCCTGTTGGGTGCCTGCTGGGTGCCTGAACGATGCCCGTGGGGTATCCAATCTCGGTAAGGGTGAGTATTTCCGGGATCCTGATTCGATGCTTTTCGCCGTTCAAACCGCCGCAAGCAGCATGAGAACGGCATCGGCCGCGCGCTATCGGTGAGGTTTTTCGGGAGATGCGTGAGCGTGTCGCGTGATGACCGCCGACAGGTGAGCGCCCTTTCGAGTCTTGCCGCTCCGATCCTGACGAGTCCAGTGATATGCGGGTGCGAAGCAATGACGGAGCATGCCGATTGAAAATGCCGGGTCCGATGCCACAATCAACGACCTTGCGCGGGCATCGCTGCTGTGTTTGATGCGCTTGCCATCGGATTTGCAGCCGACACAGCGCTCGTTCGCTGGCGTTTGGTTACCTTTATCCGGGCGCGTCAAGGGGGCGCGCCCGGATGGCATTGGGCGTGTTCATTCCGCATACGAAACCGGAAGGGGTCAAATTTTTTTGCGGTGAGACGATACGGGAGCCGGCTCGCGAGCTTGCCCAACTGCACGATCGGGGCCATGCGTGCGGATCGCACGGCACATAACGTTTGCGCGGAACCCGCTGTGCGGCGATGAGTGAGCCTTTTCGGGATCGCCTGGCGGTGAGTTGTGCGCGGCGCGTGCGCATCACCGGCAATGGTGAGAGCGACCCTATAGACGCCTATCACCACAGGCGGTATCCTTTCGCGAAAATCACTCCTCGACCCGACGCATGGCCACGAAGCGCGTGAAAAAAACCGATGTGGTAAGCCCCAGCTCGGCAGAATTGCGCAAGGCCGTCGAGGCGATTGCGATTCAGCCGAAGAGCGGCAAGATCACGCTGCTGACTCGCAAGCTGTTCAACGTACTGCTCGCGGTGGCCCAGCAGGCGGACGAGTCCGGCGATACCTATCGCGCACTGTTGTCCGACATCGTTGCCAATTCTGCGTTCGACTCCAACGATACCGCGCTCGTGAAGGAACACCTTCGCCGCATGGTGTCGGTGCAGGTCGAATGGAGCCAGGGAACGTCGAGTCAGAAGCCGGGCCGCAAGTGGGGCATTTCAACCCTGATTGCCGATGCCGAAATCCTCGAGGATCCTGCCACGCGACGCGTTTGGGTCGAGTTCTCGTTCGCGCCGAAAATCAAGAAAAAACTGCTGGATCCGGTCCAGTACGCGCGCCTCAGCCTGCAGTTTCAGAGCCAGCTGCGCAGCAGCGCAGGGCTCGCGCTCTACGAAATCTGCGTCCGTTACCTGACGAATCCGAGCCATCTCACGATGCGCGAAACGTGGGAATGGTGGCGGCCGATCCTGTCGGGCACGCCGGATACCGAGGCTGGCGACGAGGCCAAGCGCGAATACAAATATTTCAAGCGCGACTATCTTCGGCCCGCCATCGCCGAAGTCAATGCGGTCACGAATATCTTCGTCGAGTTGATCGAACACCGCGAAGGCCGCCGGGTTGCCGAGATCCAGTTTCGCGTCACCGAGCGCAAGCAGCCCATGCTGGCGCTCGATGAGCATCCGAACGTCTTCGACAGCACGCTCGTCGACCGCATGGTGAAGATCGGCATTCCATTGAAGGAAGCGCAGTCGCTCTACGCCGATAGTGAGGAAAACCGGATTCGCGCGGCACTCCAGCTCACGGAGCAGCGTATGCGCAGCACGAGTCTGCCGCCTGTTCGCAGTGCGGCGGCGCTGTTCAAGGACGCGCTCAAGAAGGGCTATGCACCGCCGCTGGATACGGCGATTTCAGGCCCGGCCAGCGCCGGCAAGGGTGCCGTACTGAGCGCGGACGACCCGAAGGCGCGGTTGCTCGACGAGTACACGGCGTATCGCCGCAAGGAAGCCCGTGCGCTATACGACGAGCAAGGTGATACGGAGCGGGATCTGGCGCGCCAGTCGTTCGAGAGCGACGAGTTGCCGGGCCTCGGCACGCATTTGCGCGATGACTGGCGGCGGCGCGGCCTCGAGTCGAAGCTGGGGGAAACCGCATTCTTCGACTGGCTGGCACGGAAAACCTGGGGTGAGCCGACCGACGGCGACCTGCTTGCATTTACGCTGAGCCAGTCGCGCGCGGCTTGAGCACCGACCTCGGTTTGCTCTGAATTTGCTTTGAGTGTGCTCTCAGTTGCTTATCGCCGGGCAATCCGGCGATGCGATCCCCGGCCTGTCGGGCTGGGGTCGTCTCTCAAATCATCCTGCCGTTATTTGGTCTGCAGAATCTGCTCGATTTGATGCAGGATTTCGTCGCGGCGCGCTTTCGACAATCCCTTGAGCCGCAGTTCGAGTCTGTCGTCCCCATATGATTTGAGATCGCCGACGGACACGCCTTCCAGCTTGATCTCGAGTCGCTGGGCGTAACGTTGACGGCCAGCCGGTTTGGGGCTTTCCGGTGCGCTCGATCTGCCCTTGACGATATCGGCGACCTGACGCGTGCTGAGATCGTCCGCGAGAATCCGGTTGATCAGGCGTAATGTGGCGTCGGTTCCGCGCGCCCCATGATAGCGGCCGACCTGATAGGCCATGTTCGAACCGAAGCGGTCGGTGCGAGCCACCATTTCATGCATGACCGATTCCGGTAGCTTCGCAATGGAAAGTGCGACCGCAACGGTCGACTCATCAAGCCCAAGGTGTTCAGCGAGTTCGCGCTGGCTCTGGAAGAATTTCTCTTCGATAAATCGCTTCCACACGATCGCGTTGTCGAAAACGGTCTGTGAATCTCGCTGGACGTTGAGATCGTAGCCGAGCTTGTAGCTTTGAATGCCAACGGGCAGATCGACGACGATCGCTTTGACCGTTTCCTTGTTTGCTTCCTTCAGTGCGCGTACGCGGCGTCCGCCGTCGCTGACGTAGTAGCTGCCGGGCGCTGCGTAGTCGGGAATGACGTGGATAGCTTGCTGCTGGCCTTGCTTGGCGAGATTGACGGCGAGTTCGGCAATCGACGACTTCAGGTAGAAATATCGTGGATTGAAGGGGCTCGGCTTGATCGCCTTCAATGGCAGTTCGATGATCTGTCCGGGGCGGTAGCCGTGCTCTGCCCTCCACGTACGATATTCGGACGATTCGTTTTCGACCGGATCGAGCACAGCATCGGCGGGAATTGCGGTTTCGGCCTGGAACTGGCTCGAGCGGCCCGCGTCGTCCTGGGGACGCGATTTTTCCTGGACGAGCCCATCGATCGCATTGAGGCGGTCGAGTGCCGTACGCTTTTCGCTGCTTGTCGAATCAGGCCGCGCCTGAAAGCCTTTGGCAAATTGTGAGGGTTTCATTCAGGGTCCTTTATGCGCATAAAGTCAGGGGAGCATCGCCGTGAGTTCGTCGGCGACGGCGCGTATCTCAAGAGCAGCCAGTCGCGCGCCGCGGTCGCTCATTTGCAGAACCGTTTGGCCGAGCGCCATCGCTTGCTTATACGCCTCACGGGTCGGAATTTGCGTCTTGAGCAACGGAAAGCCGAGCTCCTCGAGCGCTCGCTTGAGCTCGCGCGTGAGCATGCGCTTTTCTTCCGTCTTGTTGAGCAGGAATACGGCACGCAGATCCTCGTTCATGACCTGCGCTTGCTGAATCAATTTGACCAACCCGACGCTCGACCAGTAGTCGGCGGGTGACGACGACGTGGGAACAACGGCAATCGATGCAGCGAGGAGCACGACGCCCGACACCTTTTCCGTGATGGACGGTGGGCAGTCGACCACGATGACGTCGTAATCTCCGATGAATTTCTTGATCTCGCGGTGGATCTGACCTCCGGCCTCGGAGAGATTCACGACAGGAAACGGGATACCAGCTTCGTCATCACCCGAAGCACTGGCCCAATGAATTAGCGTGTTCTGGCCGTCGGCATCGACGACGAGGACTCGCTTCCCCTTCTCATGGAATGCGGCACCGAGATGCATCGCGATCGTGCTCTTGCCGACCCCGCCCTTTTGTTGCGTGACTGCGATTATCTCTGCCGCCAATTGGTTTTCTCCCGTTTCGCAAATTGCTAGTGATTTTACCGGGAATAAATTTCAATTCAACGATTATTGTCGCATTCAGATGGCGGATTAGCTGTTTGGCTAAGGTTTATGCGCATAACGGCGCGTCGCGGGATCGGGTCTGCGCGATCAGAGTCGATATCGGTGTTGACTGGCCGTGTGAACCGGTTGCGGCTCGTAATGGACACTGGCTGGTGTCGGCGGTTGCTTTATGCGCATAAAGTACGGTGGGCCGATCGTCAGGTGCAATGCCACACGTCTCTCACACGAGCGGAATCCATCGATAGATGGATTCACGTACTAACGCATCGCTCCGGCCTGGAGGACAGGTGCTCCAGCAGCATCCCGGGGACCCCGGTAAAATCCTGCCGACCGGTTGGCCACGCGTGATGTGCCTGCCGTCCACTTGCCCTGTCTTTGCACACCCATGATTACGATCTATCACAACCCCCGCTGCTCCAAATCCCGCTCTGCCTGCGAGCTTGTCACTCAGACCTGCAATGCCACGAATGAACCGGTCGAGGTGATTGACTATCAGAAGACGCCGCTAACCGTCGACCAGTTGAAGGCACTGCACGCCATGCTTGGATGCTCGTTGCGCGAGATGATCCGCACTGGCGAAACCGAATACAAGGAGCTGGGTCTCGACGCGGCCGATATCGCTGATGATCAGCTCTACCAAGCAATTGTCAGTCACCCGATTCTGCTCCAGCGGCCCATCGTGGTGCGAAACGGCCGGGCTGTGATTGGCCGTCCGCCTGAGAACGTCGAGGCGCTTTTCGGCTGAGCGCGTCGTCGCTCGGCGCACTCAATACCATCGGCAGCGCGCCGCGGAGATATTGCTTCACACTCGTGTGCAGCTTCATCGTCGCATCGACTGTCAACGTATTCGTCGACCTGCCTGGCACAGGTCGACTCTCTCGTTAGTCATTGCGCCATTAATGATCATTTTGTGTCACTGGCTGGTGCTTATTCGATTGGCTCACTGCGAACGGGCGCGCGCCCATATGCATGACGCTTAGAACGTGAGCAGTGGAAATTCACCAGTCCAATCCCACGCAAGGCCCGTTGGTATCGGGCCTTCGCGTAATTTGTCCACAAGGTTATCCAGAAAAATTGTGGATAAAACACATGCTCTTCGACTTATCCACAATCGATTCTGCTTGCATTGGATCGGCCGCCAATGCGGCTCCCACGAAGAGGTGTGGCAGCGCGCACAAGCGTGCTGCCACGGCTGGGCGCTCAGTGCAGCGTCCGGTGATGTGAAGGCGTGTCGTCCTCGTATTCGAGGAATTCGTCGGGGATCTGCGGCGCAGTGCCCTGGCCGGGCCGCGTTGCTTCGGGTGCGCCAGGCACGTCCACATGGTGCCCCATCGCGGCACCCGCACCCGGTGCGTTCGCCGAGGTCGGCACCGTAGCTTCGGCCTCGTTGCCGCGATGATGTAAATCCGCAGAGGCCTCCGTATCCGCTCGCGGCGTATGCGAACGTACGGCGCTAACGCGCCGCCGTACTGTATCGGCGAGCTGCGCGAGCCCCAGTTCCTCGAGCGCGGAATGCTCGCGCGCGCCGGGCGTGCCTGGATCTGGCCAGGCCCAGCCCAATCCGTGGGTTGAGACGTCTTGCGCGTGCTCTTCGCGTAGCGTGTCGCGGGCGAGCAGCGCGTGGACTTCGTCGACGACATGCACGCCGACAAGCACGGTCTCCTCGGGCGCCTGCTGCTGTGTCGGGTCCACATCGTGTGCGCCGCCTGCACGCGGGTCGTGTGCGAAGAAGCCGCCGATGAGGCGTTCGATTCCCGCAAGCACGCCTTCGCTGTGCGCGGGCACTTCGATATCGCTTGCCTCGAAGCCCTTCATCATCAGCATGTCCTGCGCGTGCAGCGCATCATTCCAGGTCTTGAAGCGACCGGTCACGGTCTGTTTCATGGCGCCCTCCTCGACGGAATGCATCGTCATGCAGCACATGATGCGCCGAATGCGCCCAATACGCATCGTGCGCCGACTGGCGGCGCAAACGCACGTACCGTACGAGGATTAGCACCGCCGATTCACGCCGCCGGTTCAAGCCGCCGATTCAAGCCGCAATCCACTCCTCGCTTCACCCTCCCAGCGTCGCATCGCGCGCCCGCGCGGACCGATCGCGCTGAATCTGTTCGAGCATTTTTTCGAGCAGACCGATATCGAACGGCTTCGACAGCACCCGCACGTCGACATGGCGCGCACGCTCCAGCTCCTCCGCGTAGCCGGTCACGAGGATGACCGGCAGCGTCGGCTCGATGGCCTGCACCGCTTCCGCGAGGTCGATGCCGTTCATCTCGCCCGGCATGTGAATGTCGGAGATGACAAGGTCGAAGCGCGGCGCGGATTCGCCGTCCGCATGCCCGGCCGCGTATCCCGCCTCGACCAGCGGCAAGGCGCTCGTCGCATCGTTGGCGCAGGTGACCTGGTGCCCCATCATCTGCAGCAGCGCTTCGGTGCCCGCCGCGACTTCGTCGTTGTCCTCCACGAGCAGCACGCGCAGACCTTCTCGCGGCTTCGCGTCTTCCTTCGGCGGCGCGGGCGGGCGCTGGGCGGCGGGCGCGTACAGTGCGCGCGGCAGGTACAGGTGCACCGACGTGCCCGCGCCGATTGCGCTGTCGATGGCCGCGAGACCGCCCGAGCGCTCGCAGAACGCGAACACATGTGGCAGGCCGAGTCCGGTGCCCGTGCCCTTCGGCTTGGTCGTATAGAGCGGCTCGAAGGCGCGCGCGAGCACGTCGGGCGGCATGCCGACGCCGGTATCTTCGAGCGAGACCTGCACGAAGTCGCCGTCGAGCGGGAATCCTTCGCCCGGCCTGAAGCTGATGTTGCGGGCGCGAACCGTGAAGCGCCCGCCGTTGGGCATGGCGTCGCGCGCGTTGACGGCGAGGTTGATGAGCGCAAGCTCGAATTCGGCGACGTCGACCAGCACGGGCCAGACGTCGTCGGCGACGTCGATCACGAGCGAGACTTTCGCGCCGAGCGACGCACCCAGCAGCTCGCGGCACGCCGGCAGCCAGCGGCCGACGTGAATGGTCTCGGTGTGCAGCGGCTGCTTGCGCGCGACGCCGAGCAGCTGGCGCGTGAGCGACTGTCCGCTCTTGAGCGCGCGCTCGACGGCCGAGAGTTCGCGCTCGAGGCCCACAGCGCCGCGGCGCCGCGCAATCTGCACATTCGCCGAGACGATCATCAGCAGATTGTTGAAGTCGTGCGCGACGCTGCCGACGAGGTTCCCGAGCGCTTCCATCTTGCGCGACTGCCGGTAGGCCGATTCGATCGAGCGGCGCATCGCGGCTTCGGCCTGCCAGCGCTCCCAGGCTTCCTCCTCGGCGGCGAGGCGGCGCAGCGAGAGCCAGATCACGCACCAGAGCGCGATGGACGGCGTGAACATCGAGATGACCAGCACGCTCAGATGCCGCCACCAGGCCGCCCAGATCGCCGCCGTGCGATAGCCGCACGACACATAGACCGGATACGAGCCGACGCGCCGGTACGCAACGATCAAGTCGCCGCCGACCACCTGCGAGCGCGTGCGCACAACGCCGGATTCTGCGCCGCGCGCGAGCGCCGCGTCGAACGGCGTGTGCCGCGTAATATCGGTCGCGCCGGTGCGTGGCGGCGGATAGAGCGCGAGGATCGCGCCGTCGCTGCGCACGAGCCCCATGTTCATCGGCGAGCCCGCGCCCAGCAGGTCGCGGTAGAACGCGCTGAAATACCCGGGCCGAAGCGCGATCGAAACGAGGCCCGCGAACGCACCGGCGTCGTCGCGGCGCTCGATGCCGGTATCGAACACGGTTTCGCGGCTGACCGGGCTGACCATCACGCGCGAGACGCGATCAATCGCGTGATCGTCGCGAATGCCGGTGAAGTCTTCGCGCGTCGCAATCGAAATGGGCGGCGGCGGCGAGTACCGGCTGCTCGCAAGCAGGTCGCCGTCGCGTCCAAAAATAGATACCGACGCCACTTGTGGATAACCGCCGCCGATCGTGTCGAGTTTTGCGTGGATCTGCGCCTCGTTCGCCCGGATGCCGTCGTCGTCCTCGCCGTGCACGAGCTCGACGATGCGGGCTTCGAGCGCCTCGTTCATGTCGAAGACCTTCAGCGCGTGCTCCTGGGCGACGCGCAGCGTGCGCAGCGCCGCGTCGGTCGCGTCGGCTTCGCGCGTGCGAAGGTCGTTGTAAGCCATGGCGGCGACGTAGATGCACGGCAGCACGATCGCCGCGATCAGGAGCGCGATCAGCGTGCGGCGGCGTACCGTGAAGTCGTGACCGGGCGCCGCCGGAAACGGCGCATGGTCATTGCGGGGCGGCGGGGAGATGTGATCGTCTGGCCGTGCAGGCCGGTCTGGAATCATCGTCGGTCGGGCGGAATCGGGCAGCAGAAGCTTCCGACATCATAAACGAGCGCGCCAGCGCTCCGGTGCCATGACAGAAAGGCCGGTTTTTATGCGCCATCGCTTACAGGCATCCCACAAGGTGAATTTTCCTCTATGCACCAAATTCGCGAAAATCCACGGAGCGCAAACGTACACAAAAGGAAAAATTTCGGTATTCAATGAGGGGCTGATCGAATATTTTCAGAAAATTGGCAAATTGGAGTTAATCCTCTTCGTTTCACCATTATCGGTGAGTTGCATTTCATTTCGAATGCTTCGAGAATCCCCGGCACGCCAAGTTAATAACGCGCAATAAATTGAGGCGTCTTTCACGGCGATGTTTCATGCCGGAGCCAGGACGGGGTGGCTTTTCTCATGTGGGGCAGGATGGGCACGGTTCGGGGTTGCGCCACGCGGAAGCGTGTTCGCGACGCGCCCGCACACGCCTGTTCGCTGCGTGTGCCGAGCCGGCAGTCCGGGTGACCGGCGCCGGGCCTAAAGAAACTGCGCGCGCGGCCGTTAAACCATCACAACGCAGTCCGTCCCACGCACACTCACAAAGCATATCCATGTCCCTGCCCATCGTGATTGCCGACGATTCGCTGCTTGCCCGAAAGGTGCTCACGAAGGCGCTGCCAGGCGACTGGGACGTCGAGATTTCGTATGCGTCGAACGGGCATCAGGCACTGGATCTCTACCGCGCGGGCCGCGCGGCGGTCATGTTTCTCGACCTCACGATGCCCGACATGACGGGCTTCCAGGTGCTTGAAACCTTGCAGCACGAGGACCTCAATTCGTTCGTGATCGTCGTTTCCGCGGATGTCCAGCCGCTTGCCCAGGCGCGCGTGCGCGACCTCGGCGCAGTGGCGTTCGTCGCGAAACCGGTGACCCAGGAGGCGCTGCTACCCATCCTGAAGGAGTACGGGTTGTATGCCTGATCGAATCCTTACGGAATTGCAGCGCGACGCGCTACAGGAAATCGCCAATCTCGGCATGGGGCAGGCGGCGACTCGCCTCTCGGCGTTGCTCGACGAGTTCATCGAACTGTCGGTGCCGCGCGTTCGCGTGGTCGAGGTGCGCGAGGCCGCGCTGGCCCTGCACGAGATGACGGGCATCGACGGCCCGGTGGTCGCCGTGCGCCAGGGTTTTCGCTCGGAGATCAAGGGCGAGGCGCTCGTCATCTGCCGCAGCGACGAGATCGGCGCGCTGTACACGTTGAACGGCGGCGCCTACGCCGCGACGGACCGCGAATCGCCGATGAACACAGAGCTGATCTTCGACGTCGCGAACGCGCTCACGGGCGCGTGCGTGTCGGCGATGCTCGACCAGCTCGGGCGGCTGCCCGTGTTCACCCAGCCGGGGCTGCTCGGCGAGCACGTCATGCTCGACGAAGTGTTCCAGCCGGGCCTGCTCGCCTGGGATTTCGCCTTGCTCGTCGAGGTGAACTTCGCGTCGAAAGACCAGCGTTTTCGCGCCCATCTGGTCATGTTGATGGCCGAAGACTCGATCCAGCATGTGAGCCAGGCAATCGACGCCTTGCTGCATAGTCTATGAACGCGAGCGTCGACCAGTTGTCGCTGTCCGACCTCGTCGTCGAGCGGGTCGGCTTCGGCATTTTCGTGCTGGACCGGGACATGCACGTCCAGATGTGGAACCGCTTCATGCAGGACCACAGCGGGATCGCGGCCGTTGCCGCGATCGGCCGCCCGATTTTCGACCTGTTCCCGGATCTGCCGCGCCGATGGCTCACGCACAAGGTCAATAGCGTGTTCCAGCTCGGCAGTTTCGCGTTCAGCTCGTGGGAACAGCGGCCGTGGCTGTTCCGCTTCGACCACGACCGCCCGATCACGGGCGGCGTCGACTACATGCAGCAGGATTGCACCTTCATGCCGCTCATGCGCGGGCGCGAGGTGATCGCCGTCTGCGTGACGATCACGGACGTCACGCACGTGAGCATCATGCAGCGCGAACGCGAAGAGGCGGTCGAGAAACTGCGCGAATACGCCGACCGCGACGGCCTGACCGGCATTGCGAACCGGCGCTGTTTCGAAACCCAGCTCGCCGACGAATTCGCCCGCTGGCAGCGCAGCGGCGGCGATCTCTCGGTGCTGCTGTTCGATCTCGACCATTTCAAGCGCACCAACGACCAGTTCGGCCACGTGGCCGGCGATGCGGTGTTGCGCGTGATGTCGCAGCGCGTCTCGAACGTCGTGCGCAAGCAGGACGTGTTCGGCCGCTTCGGCGGCGAGGAATTCGCACTGATCCTGCCGTTCACGCCGCTCGCCGACGCACTCTGCGTGGCGGAGAAAATCCGTCTGGCGATCGGCGAGAAGCCTGTCGAGGTGCTCGGCGTGGCCGTGCCCGTGACGGCGAGCATTGGCGTCGCCGCCGCACGCCCCGGCGCGTCCGGCTACGAGGCCATGATCAACGACGCCGATGCGGCCCTGTATCGCGCCAAACGCGAGGGGCGCAACCGCTCGGTTGCCGTTTCCTGAGCGCGCCGGCGCGGCCCGCCGCGCGATTGCGGCGTGCATAGACTGCGGTGGCAGGCAAAGGTTGCTATACTTTTGCCCGTTTCCGGCTGCCGACACCATCCGTGGACCCTCCGCGAGGACGATCCACGGATAGTGTCGGCGTGCCGGTTGCCTCGCGCGTATTCCGCGCGCGCGGGCGACCCGCTTCATGCGGGCCCGAATATCTGAAAGAGCCCCCTGTGCGGGCGCCCCCACAGCGGAGATCGTCTTGGCCGTTTCCAACCTTGTCGTGGACGATACACAACAAATCGACGCCGCTGCCGCTTCGTCGGGCAGCTCGTTTTATCTGGCGATGCGTATCCTGCCAGTGGCGCAGCGCGACGCCATGTACCAGGTCTACGCGTTTTGCCGCGCGGTGGACGACATCGCGGACAGCGCGCTGCCGCGCGCAGAGCGCTCGGCGGGGCTCGACCGCTGGCGCGCCGACATCGACGCGTGCTACGCAGGCACGCCGCCCGCCGCGCTCGCGGCGCTGACGCGCCACATCCATACGTTTGCCCTGCAACGCGAAGATTTCCACGCGATGATCGACGGCATGGCGATGGACGCTGCCGAAGACATTTGCGCGCCCAACGAAGCCACGCTCGACCTCTACTGCGACCGCGTGGCGAGCGCGGCCGGCCGTCTATCGGTGAGGATCTTCGGGATGGCCGAGGAGCCGGGCCGCGAGCTGTCGCATCATCTCGGGCGCGCGCTGCAGCTTACGAACATCCTGCGCGACATCGACGAGGATGCGGACATCAACCGCAGCTACCTGCCGCTCGAATTGCTCGCGCGCGAGGGCATCGCGGCGACGAGCCCGCACCAGATCGCCGCCGATCCGTCGCTGCCGCGCGTGTGCGCGACGCTCGCCGAGCGCGCGCAGCAGCATTTCGCCCAAGCCGATGCGATCATGGATGCCGTGCCGCGCGCGCAGGTGAAGGCGCCGCGCATCATGTCTGGCGTGTATCGCGTGCTGCTCGATCGAACGCTCGATCGCGGCTTCGATCTGCCACGCACGAAAGTCACCAAACCCAAAGCGCGCCTGATGTGGATCGTCATGCGCTACGCGCTGTTCTGATGCCACGGCTCGTCCACGTCATCGGCGCCGGGCTCGCAGGCCTCGCGGCGGCGGTCGGGCTTCAGCGGCGCGGGGTGCAGGTCGCGCTCTACGAGGCGGCCGGGCAGGCAGGCGGGCGCTGCCGCTCGTTTTACGATAGCACGCTCGGCGCGACGCTCGACTGCGGCAATCATCTGGTGCTGGCGGGGCATGCGCAGACACTCGAATATGCGCGCACGATCGGCGCGGCCGAGGCGCTGGCCGGTCCGGCCGATCCGGGCTTCGCGTTCATGGATCTCGCGTCGCGCGCGCGCTGGGCCGTGCGGTTTTCGCGCGGGCGCGTGCCGTTCTGGATCGGCGATGCGAACGCACGCGTGCCGGGCACGAAGACCGCGGACTATCTCGGCCTGCTGCCGCTTTTGTTCGCGAAGCCGGGCCGCACGCTCGCGCAGACCATGCGCTGCGACGGTACGTTGTGGGACCGGCTGCTGCGCCCGTTCTTTCTGGCGGGGCTCAACGTCGAGCCGCGCGCGGCGAGCGCCGAACTCGCGGCGAACCTGCTGCGCGAGGCGCTCACGGCCGGTGGCGACGCGTTTCGCCCGCTCGTTGCCAGGAGCGGTTTGTCGAGCGCCTTCGTCGATCCGGCGCTGCGCATGCTGCAACACGGCGGCGCGGCGATCCGGCTCGGTTCGCCGCTCCTCGAGATCACGTACGACGACGCGGCGCGCCGCGTCGTCGCACTCGATTTCGCCACGGGCCGTGTCGCGATCGGCCCCGATGAATCCGTCGTGCTGGCCGTGACGTCGAAGACCGCCGCTGCACTCGTGCCAGCGATCCAGACGCCGCAGCGCTTCACGGCGATGGCCACCGTGCACTTCGCCGTCGAGCCGCCGCACGGGCTCGCGTCGCCGATGGCGTTCGTGAACGGCGCGGCCAGCTGGCTGGTCGCGGCGCAGGGGCGCCTTTCGGCGACGATCCACGACGCGCATGCCGTGCTCGACCTGCCCGCCGAGACGCTCGCGCTCAAGGTCTGGGAGGACGTGGCCGCGGCGGCGTCGCTGCCGGCCGGCCGCCTGCCGCCGTGGCAGGTCGTGGCGGCGCCGCACGCGACGTTCGCGGCGGTGCCCGATGAAGAACTGCGCCGTCCGGGGACGCGCACACGCTGGAACAACCTGATGCTCGCAGGCGACTGGACGGCTACCGGTCTGCCCGCGACGATTGAAGGCGCGATTCGCTCCGGCCGCAAGGCGGCGGAGCTGTTGCTTACCGAGAACATGGAATGCAGATGAACGATTTATCCCACGCCATGCCGGCCGGGGACCTCGCGGGCGGCTTCGCCACCGCCGTTGCCGACCCGCTGGATGCCAGCGTTGCGCGCGCAACCGACGCGATCCTCGCCGTGCAGAAGGACGACGGCCACTGGGTCTACGAACTCGAAGCCGACGTCACGATTCCCGCCGAATACGTGCTGCTCGTCCATTACCTCGGCGAGACGCCGAATCGCGAGCTCGAACAGAAGATCGCGCGCTACCTGCGCCGCATGCAGCTGCCCCAGGGCGGCTGGCCGCTCTTCACCGATGGCGCGATGGACGTGAGCGCGAGCGTGAAGGCGTATTTCGCACTGAAGACGATCGGCGACGCGGAAGACGCCGAGCACATGGTGCGCGCCCGCGAGGCGATTCTCGCGGCGGGCGGCGCGGAAGCCGTCAACGTGTTCACGCGCGTGATGCTCGCGCTCTTCGGCGTGGTGAGCTGGTACGCAGTGCCCATCATGCCGGTCGAAATCATGCTGCTGCCGGAGTGGTTCCCGTTCCACCTCTCGAAGGTGTCGTACTGGGCGCGCACGGTGATCGTGCCGCTGCTCGTGCTGAACGCGAAGCGCCCGCTGGCGAAGAATCCGCTCAACGTGCGCATCGACGAACTGTTCCATCGCGCGCCGGTGACCACGGGGCTGAACAAGCGCGCGCCGCACCAGAGCAAGGGCTGGTTCAGCTTCTTTCGCGCCGTGGACGGCGCGCTGCGCGTGGCCGATCCGCTCGTGCCGAACTACCTGCGCCAGCGCTCGATCGACGCGGCCGTGGCCTTCGTCGATGAGCGCCTGAACGGCGACGACGGGCTCGGCGCGATCTTCCCGGCCATGGCCAACGCCGTGATGATGTACGACGTGCTCGGCTATCCGCCCGAGCATCCGCACCGCGCCATCGCGCGCCAGTCGCTCGAAAAGCTGCTTGTGATCCACGAAGACGAGGCGTATTGCCAGCCGTGTCTCTCGCCGGTCTGGGACACGTCGCTTGCTGCGCATGCGCTGCTCGAAACGGGTGATGCGCGTGCCGAAGCCGCGGCGCGCCGCGGCCTCGAATGGCTGCGCCCGCTGCAGATTCTCGATGTGCGCGGCGACTGGATCTCGCGCCGCCCCGAGGTGCGTCCGGGCGGCTGGGCGTTCCAGTACGCGAATCCGCACTACCCGGACGTGGACGATACGGCGGTCGTCGTGATGGCGATGCACCGCGTCGATCTGCTCGACAAGACGAACGCGTACGACGAGCCGATCGCGCGCGCGCGCGAATGGGTGGTCGGCATGCAGAGCAGCAACGGCGGCTGGGGCGCGTTCGAACCCGAGAACACGCAGTACTACCTGAACAACATTCCGTTCTCGGATCATGGCGCACTGCTCGATCCGCCGACCGTCGACGTGTCGGGCCGCTGCCTGTCCATGCTCGCGCAGCTCGGCGAGCTGCCGGCGACGAGCGAGCCGTCACGTCGCGCGTACAACTACATCCTCGAGGATCAGGAACCCGACGGCAGCTGGTACGGCCGCTGGGGCATGAACTACATCTACGGCACGTGGACCGCGCTGTGCGCGCTGAACGCCGCAGGCATTTCGCACGACGAGCCGCGCATGAAGCGCTCGGTGGAGTGGCTCGCGAAGATCCAGAACGACGACGGCGGCTGGGGCGAGGACGGCGCGAGCTACAAGCTCGAATACCGCGGTTACGAGCGCGCGCAAAGCACGGCGTCGCAGACGGCCTGGGCGCTGCTCGGGCTCATGGCGGCGGGTGCGGTGAATCATCCTGCGGTCGCGCGCGGCATCGAATGGCTGCAAAAGACGCAGTGCGGGGACGGCTTGTGGGATGAGACGCGCTTCACGGCGACGGGCTTTCCGCGCGTCTTCTATCTGCGCTACCACGGCTATCGCAAGTTCTTCCCGCTGTGGGCGCTCGCGCGTTACCGCAACCTCAAGCGGTCCGGCGAGACACGCGTGACGGTCGGGATGTGACGGTGAGCGCGACTGCATCGACGCGCGCAGCCCATGGCGGCGCGCGGCCCGTGGTCGTCGTCGCGGGCATGGCCTTCGAGGCGCGCGTCGCGCAAGGCGACGGGCGCGACAACGTCACGGCGGTGTATGCGGCGCGCGCCGACCTGCTCGACCGCGCGCTCACGGCCGCGCTCGATCGCGGCGCGTCGGGCGTGATCAGTTTCGGCACGGCGGGCGGACTCGCGCCCGACCTGGAGCCGGGCACGCTGGTCATCGCCGATGTCGTGGACGGCCCGTTTGGCCGCATCGATACCGATGCCGCGTGGTCGGCGCGGCTCGCCGAGGCGCTGCTGGCATCCCCGCTCGCGGTGCGGATGCGGCGCGGCGTCGAGGCGGCGGTCGCAGCGCCGCTCACCGGCGCGGCGGACAAGGCCGCGCTGCATGCCGCGACGGGCGGTGCGCTCGCTGTCGATATGGAATCGCACATGGCGGCGGCCGCCGCCGCCGCGCGCGGCCTGCCGTTCGCGGTGTGCCGCGCGATCGTCGATCCGGCCTGGCGCAGCTTGCCCAAAGCCGCGATGGCTGGTCTGCGCGACGACGGCACCACGGCGATCTGGCCGGTTCTGCGCGAACTCGCGCGCGAGCCCTCGCAACTGGGCGGCCTGCTGCGCATCGCCGCCGACGCCCGCGCGGCGCGTCAGTCGCTCGCCGCCGCGCGGCAAGCGCTGGTGGCATCCGGCGCGTTTTTCCCCCAATGACCTGTCCGCACTATTGAAATACCCAGGGGAAACCCTTATCTCTGGTAACATCTCCGCGTTTACCCTAAGCCGTCTCCATGGTTTGGGGATGGATCACTTTACCAGGGTTGCCAGCCATGAATTTTCACACCCGCAAATGGGTCAAGCCTGAAGACCTGAATCCGAACGGCACGCTCTTCGGCGGCAGCCTGCTGCGCTGGATCGACGAAGAAGCGGCGATCTACGCGATCTGCCAGCTCGACAACAAGCGCGTCGTGACGAAATTCATCTCGGAAATCAACTTCGTCAGCTCGGCGCGACAGGGCGACGTCATCGAACTCGGGATGACGGCCACGCACTTCGGCCGCACGTCGATCACGCTTCGCTGCGAGGTGCGCAGCAAGATCACGCGCGAGAGCATCCTGACCATCGAGAAGATGGTGTTCGTGAATATGGGCGAGGACGGCAAGCCCGTGCCGCACGGACGCGAGCGCATTCGTTACGCCGAGGAGGCCTACGAGCACTATCGTCAGAGCGCGCAGTCGGCTGATTCAGTCGACGAAACTGCGAAGCACTAAATCCCGCGTTTCTTCGCGAGGAACCCGGAAAGAAAAACCCCGCCAGGCGCGATGTCTGGCGGGGTTTTTTGTCGTGAAGCGGATAGCGATCTGCGCTTCAGGGCGCCGAAGCAGGCACCGGGGCCGACGCAGCGGCGTTCGGCGCGGCCTTGACCGCCGATGCAGGCACGGGTGCGGAAGCGGACACGGGCGCTTGCGCGGCGGACGCAGCAACCGCAGCCGATGCCGTCACGGCAGCCGCTGCCGCGCCAGCACCTGAATTACCCGACGTTTCGCCCGGATCCTCGTAGTTCGGCACGTCGTTCGAATTACCGGATCCGCCGGACTGACCGGGATCGCCGTAGTTCGGCAGCGGCTGATTGCCCGACGACCCGCGCAGCCGCGACTCGCGTTGCTGGCGGTATGCATCGCGCACGAACGAATATTTGTCGAGCGCCGCCTGCGAAAGCAGATCGGTTGCGCCGAGCAGATCCGAACGCACGCTGACGAACTGCGCCACGTACATCGGATTGCGCACGGCAGGGTCGATGTAGTTGAGCACATTGAACTTCACGTCGACACCCATGCCGATGCCGTCGCGCACCGAGCTTGGCCCGAACAGCGGCAGCACGAGGTACGGACCGGCCGGCACGCCGTAGCGGCCGAGCGTGAGGCCGAAGTCCTCGGGATGTTTCTGCAGACCCGCGGCCGTCGCGAAGTCGATCAGGCCGCCGAGGCCGAAGGTCGAGTTCATGGCGATACGCATGAGGGTCTCGGTGGCGTCGGTGATCTTCAGCTGAAGGACGTTGTTGGCCAGGTTGCCGACGTCGCTGAGGTTCGAGAAGAAGTTGCTGATCGCCAGGCGCACCGGGTGCGGCGTGACCTTCTGGTAGCCCTTCGCAACCGGCTGCGCGATGGCGCGGTCGATCGTGTCGTTGAACTTGAAGATCACGCGGTTGGCGGGCTCGAACGGATCGCCCGGCTTGCGGTCTGGGCCCGTGGCGCACCCCGACGTCACGAGGAGTGCGAGGCTTGCCGCGGCCATGGTCAGCGCGGCTTGCTTGTTTTTCATTAATCGGTCCCTTGGGATTGCGGTCTTGCGCGTCGCGTGACGCGCGGTTTGCCCATCAGCACCGGCTGGAACACGACAGCGCCGATGAGCGTGCAGAACAGAGAGAGCGCGAGCAGCTTGCCCATGCTCGATGTGCCTGGATGATGCGAGAGCCACAGGCTGCCGAACGCGGTGGCGGTCGTCGCGGCGGAAAACAGCACGGCGTGCGTGAGGCTCGAATGGAGGAGGCCCGTCTGGCCTTCGCGCCACGCCATCACGAAGTAGATTTTGAACGCGACGCCAACGCCTAGCATCAGGGGAAGCGCGATGATGTTCGCGAAATTGAGCTGGATGCCGAGCACCACGCACAACTCCAGCGTCACGAGCGCCGAGACCAGCAGCGGAATCAGCGTGCGCAGCACGTCGCCGAAATGGCGCAGCGTGATCCACAGGAGCAGCGTGATCAGCAGCACCGACCACCCCGCCGCCTGGAGGAACGCGAGAATGATCACGTTCGCCGAATGCAGGATCGAGATGGGCCCGCCGATCGCGCCCGGCGCCGCCGCCTTCACCGCGTGGGAAAAGCGCGCGAGCATCTGGTCGTCGTTCGGGTCGACGCCCGCCGGCACGCTCGGCGCGATGTCGACGATCGCCTCGCCCGTCGGTGCCACCCAGTCGCGCACCATCACGGGCGGCAGCGATGCGCGCGTGACCGGCGCGGGCTGCAGCAGGTTCGCAAGCTGCGCAAGCGCGAGCTGGAGCGGCAGGCTGAAGGCCTGTTCGGCACGCTCGCGCGTGGCCGCGTCGGCGCCCGCAAGCTTCGTCAGCGCCTCGGACAGATGCTTCGCTTGCGCGGCGCCCGGGCCCGGGTGATCGTCGGCGGCGAGCGCAAGCTGGTTGGCCGCGCGCTTGAGCGTTTCGACGCGAACCGCATCGGTCACGGGCGCGGCGGGCGGCTGCGTGAGCGCGGGCAGCAGCTGCCGCGCGGCGCCCGCAATCAGCGGGAGCTTTTGCTGCTGGTCCTCGGGGATCAGCGAACTCAACGTCGTGGCGCGCGCGACTTCCGGCAGCTTCGAGAGCTTCGCCGCGATCTTGTCGGCTTCTTCGAGCGACGGTGCGAGCACGCTCACGTTGTTCAGCGAAATGACCGGCGAATTCTTCAGCGCAATGAGCGTCGCCATCGACTCCGTATGCGGGTCCTTCAGGTGCAGCGGATTGAAGTCGAAGCGCAGATGCAGCAGGAGCGGCGTCGCGCCGAGCACGGCGGCGAGCGTGCCGATCAGCACCGGCTTGCGATGATCGGCGAGCCACTTGTCGACGGGCGCGAGAAACGCGAACCCTGGTGAGCCCGCCTCGCCAGCCGGCTTGAAGACGCTGATGAGCGCGGGCAGCAAGGTCATGTTGCCGAAATACGCGACGAACATGCCCACGCCCGCGATCCGGCCGAGTTCCGAAAGACCTTTGTATGCCGTGGGCAGGAACGAAAAGAAACTTTCCGCGACGGCGATGGCGGCGAGCGTGAGCGGCACGCCGATCACGCGCGCGGTCTTGAGCAGCGCGGCATCGAGCCGGCCGTCCTGATGGCGCGCCTCGCGGTACTTCACGCCGAACTGCACGCCGAAGTCGACGCCGAGGCCGACGAACAGCACCATGAACGCGACCGACAGCATGTTCAGCGAGCCGACCATCATGAGGCCGAGCGCGGCCGTGATGACGAGGCCGATGACGAGCGTGATGAGCACGGCGCCGATCAGCTTGCCCGAGCGCAGCGCGAGCCACAGGATCACGAGCACGACGATGGCCGTGAGCGCGCCGTTGAACGCGGCGCCGTCCTGTACCGAGGAGAATTCCTCGTCCGCGAGCGGTTGTTCGCCTGTCAGGCGAACGTGCGCGCCGAATTCCGTGTCGAGATGCAGCGACGCAGCAGTCGCGCGGATCGCCTCGGAGGCGTTCGCGCCCGCCTTGAGCGCGCCGAAGTTGAGCACCGGTTGCACGGTGAGGAACGAGAACGCGGGCTGCGCGGCCGAATCCTTGTCGACGAGCCCGCGCCACGAGAACGCGGCGGGCTTGCCTGCCACGACCCGATCGACGACATCGGCGGCGCTGCCGAGCAGCGTCGCCATCTGCGGCAACTTGACCTGGCCGATCTGCAGCGGCAGCAACAGCGTGGTCGTGAGCGTGCCGGCGAGGCCCGTGAGGCTCGGATCTCTTGCGAGCTGGTTCACGAGCGGGCGCGCCTGCACGAGCTGGCCTGTGGTCGACAGCACGGTCGCGGTGGGCAGGAACAGCAGGCCGTTATGCTCGAAGAAGGCCCCGCCCGCGGGCTGCGAGACCGCGCCGAATTCGCTGGAATCCTTCTTGAGCGCGCTGGCGAGCTTGTTGGCGGCGGCGTCGGCGAGTTCGGGCGCCTGCGCTTCGACGACGACCAGCAGCGCCTGGCCGCGCTGCGGGAAGGCCTTGTCGATAGCGTCGCCGAGCGAGGCCCACTTCGCGTCGTTCTCGACGAGGCCGTTCACGTCGGTGTTGATCTCGAAATGTTTGGCGACGTAGACGCCGCATAGCACGGCCAGTACGGTCGAGAGTGCGATGACCCACGCCGCACGGCGTACCGACCACGCGACGAGTTGGATGATGAATGGCTTCAGCATACAGGCGAGGGAGCCCTGACGATGGCGTTGTTCTTGGCGAAGCGCATAAGTATACCGGCCTGGCTCATATGGGCGCGGCCTCGCGTACATGGGTTTCGACCTTAAAGCCGTTATACTGGATCCGCCGTTCCGTAGACCCGCTGCGGTACGGCGCTTGAATCTCACTGTTCCGATGAGCGTATGAAACGTTACTTCACAGCATTTGTCGCAGCCGCTTTCGTCTCGGGTGCTGCATGGGCCCAGAGTTCCCCCGATGCCACGGTCAAAGCCGCCGTGGAAGGTACCGTGAAGGCGATGCAGGCCGACCCGCAGGCGCGCGGCGGCGACATGGCCAGGATCACCCAGGTGGTCCAAACCCATTTTGTTCCGGCCACCGACTTCCAGCGCACCACGCGCATCGCCATCGGCAAGCCGTGGGCGACGGCCACGCCCGAGCAGCAGCAAAAGCTCTATGAGCAATTTCAACTCCTGCTCGTGAAGACCTACGCGGCATCGCTGTCGCAATTGCGCGATACGGCGGTGACCTTCAAGTTCCAGCCGTCCAGTACGGCTACCGGTGCGAAGGACACGGTCGTGCAGTCGCACGTGATCAGCAGCGGCGGCGACGATGCGATCGACTATCGCCTCACGCACACGCCCACGGGCTGGAAGATCTACGACATCAATATGATGGGCGCCTGGCTGATCCAGGTGTACCAGACGCAGTTCGCCGACCAGATCGCCAAGGGCGGCATCGACGGGCTCATCAAGTTTCTCGTCGACCACAACGCGCGCAGCTAACCGTAGCTGAGCGCAATCGACCGCAGTCGACCGCAGTCGACGTTGCCCATGCATCGAAACCGGGCGGCCGGCATGGCCGCCCGTCCGGTCATTTCCTGCGGTGCTCCACCGCGAACTTGATCAGTTCCGCCTGACCTTCGATATCGAGCTTGCGCTTGAGATTGAGCCGGTGCGTCTCCACCGTGCGCACCGAAAGCCCCGCGCGCTGCGCGATCTGCTTGCTCGACAGCCCTTCGGCGAGCGCGTCGAGGATGTCGCGTTCGCGCGGCGTCAGCCGCTCGACAGGCGTTTCCATCGCCGACGCCTGGATCATCCGCACGCCGAGCCCCGCGCTGAAATACGTCTGTCCTGCCAGCACGGCTTCGATGGCGCGCACGATTTCCGTCGACGGCGAATCCTTCAGCACGTAGCCGCTCGCGCCCGCCCGCACGGCCTGGGTCACGTATTCGACGTTGTCGTGCATCGAGAGCATCAGCACGCGGATCGCCGGAAAGCGGTCGTGAAAGATGCCCGCGAGCACGATGCCGTTCATCCCGGCCATGCCGACATCCATCAGCACGAGATCGGGCTCGACCGTGGCGGCGAGCGCGAGCGCTTCGTCCGCGTTGCCGGCCTCGCCTGCGACCTCGAAGCCCGTGACTGCTTCGAGCCGGGCGCGCAGGCCGTCGCGCACGAGCGGATGGTCGTCGACGAGCACGAGGCGCGCCGGCTTGCGAGTGTGTTTCATGATGTCTTTTCTTTACCGGTGACTGCTCGTTCTGGATGTTGCAGCCGCGGCGCCCGCCTTGACCGGCACCCAGGCGGTGAGAACCGTATGCCCGGGGCGCGAGTTGAGCGTGAACTGGCCGCCGAGCGATTCGAGCCGCTCGCGCATGTTGCGCAGCCCGAGCCCCGCGCGCGGATCGGACTGGGCATGCGCGACGTCGAAGCCGTGGCCGTTGTCGGCGACGGTCAGCGTGACGCCGCTTGCGGCCACATCGAGCGTGAGCGCCGCGCGCGCCGCGTTGGCGTGACGCACGATGTTCGTGAGCGCCTCCTGGGCGATGCGAAAGAGCACGGTGTTCACTGTATCGGGCAATGCGGTGGTGCGCGCCTTCGATGGCTCGCCGCCGGGCGAGATCGACTGGGTGAAGTCGATCTTGATGCCCGATTCCGTGCCGAGTTCGCGCGTGAGCTGTTCGAGCGCCGCCGCGAGCCCGAGGTCGTCGAGCATCGACGGGCGCAGCGCGTGCGAAATGCGGCGGACTTCGCGCAGCGTTTCCGATAGACGCGTGAGCCCGGTGGCGAGCGACGCTTCCGCTGCGGGGATGCGCGTTTCGCCGCGTTCGAGCCGCGCCAGCGCCGATTCGAGCAGCAGCTTCACGGAGACGAGCATCTGGCTGATGCCGTCATGCAGTTCGCGCGAGAGCCGCGCGCGCTCCTGTTCCTGCGATTCCACCACCTGTTGCGCGAGGCGCTTGAGCTTGGCGTCGGTGCTGCGGTACTCGCTCACGTTGAGCACGAGCGCGCAGAGCGCGATCACGCCGACGCCCGCAAGCGCGATCACGCCGAGCCACTGCAGCGTGCGCTCGATGTTGGCGGAAGCGCGCTCGTCGATATGCCCGAGCGTCGATACTACGTCGTCCATATAAATGCCGGTGCCCATCATCCAGCCCCAGCGTTCGAGCGGCACGACGAAGCCGAGCTTGGGCGCGAGCTTGCCCGTCGACGGCCGCAGCCACGTGTAGCGCACGTAGCCGCCGCCTTGCGCGGCTGTGGCGATGAGTCGCTGGATCGTGAGCGCGCCTTGCGGATCGCGCAGGTCCCACAGGTTGCGGCCGACCAGATCCGGCTCGCGCGGGTGCATCAGCGAGCGGCCATGCATGTCGTAGACGAAGAAATAGCCGTCCGGGCCGAAGTCCATTTTCTGAAGCACGGCGAGCGCTTCGCGCTGGCGTTCGGCGACTACGGCGGGCGAGGCGTCGCGGCTCGCGTTGTAGAGCGGCGCAATCGCACTCGTTGCGAGTTCAACGTAATGACGCAGCTCGAGTTCCTTGCTCGACAGGTAGGCGTTTTGCATCGTCGCGTGCTGCGTCTGCGCAAGCGAGGTGGCCTGCTGGCGCACGCCGATCCCGATGCCGGCAATCGCCGCCAGAAACGGCACGACCGCGAGCAAAAAGATCTTCGTTTTGAGAGTCATGGTCATTTGACAGGTTCTACGTAATTCCACGTAGAGTGCTTACGTAGTTGTGCGCTTGTCGTATGAATTGCGAAAGCGAATACTACACGGCCAAAGCATGGCACAACTGCGTCATGCAATGCGCCGCGGGTTCACAAGGAGATTCGCAACGATTTCCCGTGGATCGAAGGCGCTACGGAACCGGTCCTCGAGCCGGTAATTCTTATAAGTACAAACAGGAGACGCCATGAGTCGGGTATCCAGTTTCGTTGTGTGGACAGCCATCGCGCTGCTTGGTGCGTTCGCGTTCGGCACCATCGCGCTCGCCCACGGCGAGCGTGTCAGCGCATTGTGGATCGTGATTTGCGCGATCTGCGTTTATTTGATCGGTTACCGTTTCTACAGCCGCTTCATCGCCAGCACCGTGCTTCAGCTCGACGGTCTGCGCATGACGCCGGCCGTGCGCCACAACGACGGGCTCGACTACGTGCCCACCAACAAGTACGTGCTGTTCGGCCACCACTTCGCGGCGATTGCGGGCGCAGGCCCGCTGGTCGGCCCGGTGCTGGCCGCGCAAATGGGCTACATGCCCGGCATGCTGTGGATTCTCGCGGGCGTCGTGTTCGCGGGCGCGGTGCAGGACTTCGTGGTGCTGTTCCTGTCCACGCGCCGCGACGGCCGCTCGCTCGGCGACCTCGTGAAGATGGAACTGGGACCGGTGCCCGGCGTGATCGCGCTGTTCGGCACGTTCCTCATCATGATCATCATTCTCGCGGTGCTCGCGCTGATCGTCGTGAAGGCGCTGACGAACTCGCCGTGGGGCACGTTCACCGTCGCCGCGACGATTCCCATCGCGATCTTCATGGGCCTGTACGTCCGCTATATCCGTCCGGGCAAGATCGGCGAGATCTCGATCATCGGCTTCATCCTGCTGATGGCGTCGATCGCGTTCGGCCAGGTCGTGCACGATTCGCCGACGCTCGCCGCCTGGTTCACGTTCACGGGCACACAGCTCACGTGGATCCTGATCGGCTACGGCTTCATCGCTTCGGTGCTGCCGGTGTGGCTGCTGCTCGCCCCGCGCGACTATCTCTCGACATTCCTGAAGATCGGCACGATCCTCGCGCTCGCGATCGGCATTCTGATCGTTGCGCCGGAACTCAAGATGCCGGCATTCACGAAGTTCATCGACGGCTCGGGTCCGGTCTGGTCGGGCAACCTGTTCCCGTTCCTCTTCATCACGATCGCGTGCGGTTCGGTGTCCGGTTTCCACGCGCTGATCTCGTCGGGCACGACGCCCAAGATGCTCGATAACGAAACCAACGCGCGCTTCATCGGTTACGGCGCGATGCTGATGGAATCGTTCGTCGCGATCATGGCGCTGGTCGCCGCTTCGGTGATCGAGCCGGGCGTGTACTTCGCGATGAACGCACCGCTCGCCGTGCTCGGCGCGACGCCGGACGCGGTTGCACATACGGTCGGCCAGTGGGGCTTCGTGCTGACGCCCGAGATGCTCACGCACACCGCGCAGGCGGTTGGCGAGACAACCATCGTCGCGCGCGCCGGCGGCGCTCCGACGCTGGCGGTCGGCATGGCGCAGATCCTGCACCAGGTGATCGGCGGCGAAGCGATGATGGCCTTCTGGTATCACTTCGCGATCCTCTTCGAAGCACTCTTCATCCTGACCGCCGTCGACGCAGGCACGCGTGCAGGCCGCTTCATGCTGCAGGATCTGCTCGGCACGTTCCATCCGTCGCTCAAGCGCACGGACTCGCTGCCGGCCAACCTGGTTGCGACCGCACTGTGCGTGGCCGCGTGGGGCTACTTCCTGTATCAGGGCGTGGTCGATCCGCTCGGGGGCATCAACACGCTGTGGCCGCTCTTCGGCATCTCGAACCAGATGCTGGCGGGCATTGCGCTGACGCTCGCAACCGTCGTGCTCTTCAAGATGAAGCGCGAGAAGTTCGCATGGGTGACGGGCCTGCCGACGCTCTGGCTGCTCATCTGCACGCTGTCGGCCGGCTGGCAAAAGATTTTCGACAGCAACCCGAAGGTGAGCTTCGTTGCGCACGCACAGAAGTTGTCGGCGGCGCTCGCCGAAGGCAAGATCGTCGGGCCGGCGAAGACGGTCGAGCAGATGCAGCGCATGATCTTCAACGACTACGTCGACGCGGCACTCTCGGGTCTCTTCATCGTGGTGGTGGTGAGCATCGTCGTGTACGGCCTGATCGCGATTGCACGCGCACGCCGCATCAACCATCCGACGGTTCAGGAAACGCCGTTCGAGCCGATGCCGGCCGATGCGGGCATCGCACAGCGCGCGGCACACTAAGGGCGAGGCGCATATGTTCTCGGAACTTCGCGACAACGTGCAGACGGCTGGCCGCTATCTGGGCCAGGCGATGCGTCTGATGATCGGTCTGCCGGACTACGAAGGCTACGTCGCGCATATGCGCGCGACGCATCCGGATCGTCCGGTGATGACTTACGAAGAATTCTTTCGGGAGCGTCAGGACGCGCGATATGCGTCCCGCACCGGCAAGTGCTGCTGATGCGCCGTTGAAGCGCGGCCGAAAAGAGAAAGGGCGTAACGGCTTGAGCCGTTACGCCCTTTTTTTTACAAAGGCAGCAGGGGCGCGCGCAGCGCCCAGGCTATCACACGTCCTGATGCGCGGCGACGGTCACTGCCTTGCCCGTCTTCATGGCGTTCTTGATTTCGTCGAGCTTGATCTCGACGTGGCGCGAGAACATGTATTCGGCAGGACGCTGGCCGTCGAGCGGGATGTCCTTCGCGAACGCGCCTTCGGTGCGCGGGCCGCTCATCGAAATCTTGAGCGCCTTGAGCGGATGCGCGACGGTGTCCATCACGGCCGTGGCTTCGAAGCCGCAGTGGACCATGCAGTCGGCGCACTTCTCGTAGTTGCCGGTGCCGTACTTTTCCCACTCGGTCGTTTCCATCAGTTCCTTGAAGGTCTTCACGTAACCTTCGCCGACCAGATAGCACGGCTTTTGCCAGCCGAACACCGTGCGCGCCGGGTTGCCCCACGGCGTGCATTCATAGGTCTGGTTGCCCGCGAGGAAGTCGAGGAACAGGCCCGACTGGCTGAACGACCAGTTCTTGCCGTTGTTGCCGCGCTTGAAGATTTCGCGGAACAACTGCTTGGTCTTGTCGCGGTTCAGGAAGTGCTGCTGATCCGGCGCGCGCTCGTACGCGTAGCCCGGCGAGACGGTGATGCCGTCCACGCCCATCGGCCCCAGCGTATCGAAGAACTTCGCCACGCGCTCGGGGATCGCGTCGTTGAACAGCGTGCAGTTGATGTTCACGCGGAAGCCGCGGCGCTTCGCTTCCTTGATCGCCGCGACGGCCTTGTCGTACACGCCGGTTTGCGACACCGAGTGATCGTGCGTTTCGCGGTCGCCGTCGAGGTGAACCGACCAGACGAAGTACGGGCTCGGCTCGTACTCGTCCATTTTCTTTTCCATGAGCAGCGCGTTCGTGCACAGGTACACGAACTTCTTGCGCGCCATGATGCCCTTGACGATCTCCGGCATGTCCTTGTGCAGGAGCGGCTCGCCGCCCGCGATGGACACGACCGGCGCGCCGCACTCGTCGACGGCTTCGAGGCATTCCTGCAGCGACAGGCGCAGGTTCAGGATGGGATCGGGATAGTCGATCTTGCCGCAGCCGTTACATTCGAGATTGCAGCGGAACAGCGGCTCGAGCATGAGCGCGAGCGGATAGCGTTTGTTGCCGCTGAAATGCTGGCGAGTGATATAGGCGCCAACGCGGACTTTCTGGAGCAGCGGAATAGACAAGAGTGTCCTCCTTAAACTTCGCGTTCGACGAGTGGCTTCAACAGCTTCGACGGCAGCTTGAATTCGACTTTTTCTTCACGGCCCGCCATCGTCGACACCTCGACAGGCCCCAACGCGCGCAGCGCGTCGATCACGTTCTCAACCATCTCTTCCGGCGCCGACGCGCCGGCCGTCAGGCCCACCGTCGTCACGCCCTCGAACCACTCGGGCTTGATCTCCGAGCCGTCGGCGACGAGATAGCTCGCCACGCCCGACTCGCTGCCGATCTCGCGCAGACGGTTCGAGTTCGAGCTGTTCGTTGCGCCCACCACGAGCAGCACGTCCACGTGCGTGGACAGCTCGCGCACGGCGGCCTGGCGGTTCTGCGTCGCATAGCAGATGTCGCGCGTATCCGGGCCGACGATGTCGGAGAAACGCGCCAGCAGCGCATTGATGACGCCGCGCGTGTCGTCGACGGAGAGCGTTGTCTGCGTGACGTACGCGAGCGGCGCATCGAGCGGCAGATCGAGCTTCGCGACATCGGCCTCGCTCTGCACGAGCAGCACGGTGCCTTCGATCTGGCCGATCGTGCCTTCCACTTCCGGGTGCCCGGCGTGGCCGATCAGGATCAGCGTGCGGCCTTGGGCGACGTACTGGCGGCCCTGCACATGGACTTTCGTCACGAGCGGGCAGGTGGCGTCGAGCACGTCGAGGCTGCGTACTTGCGCAGCCTGTTCGACCTTCTTCGCAACACCGTGCGCGCTGAAAATCGCGACGGCGCCCGTGGGCACTTCATCGAGTTCTTCTACGAAATGCGCGCCTTTATTGCGCAGGTTTTCGACCACATGACGATTGTGGACAATTTCATGCCGAACGTAGACGGGTGCGCCGTGCTTCAGCAATGCGCGATCGACGATTTCGATAGCGCGGACAACCCCCGCACAAAAGCCGCGGGGCTGGGCAAGGATGACTCGCATGGGATGGCGAACTCCGGCTGACGCGGGTACCGAAGAAACCGGTAAGAGTGACTTGATCGCCGCGACCATCATATTAATTACGTGCATAAGTCCAGCCTGGGTAGGCCGGACCGAAACTAGACGCGCATTTTAACCCCTTCGCCGCCCATTTGCTGCGTAACCCCTTCGCAGCCCGTTTGCTGTGGTGCGCGCGGTACAGAGACGGCGGTGGGCGCCGTGCGGTCGGCGCAAATGAAGGCTGTTTGTCAGGATTTCGGCGCCGCGCGGCGCTGCAACATGGCGCCGGAACCCTTAAACTAGCGGGTCCACCCGGGAGCCAGGCGTGGGTAACACGGACTCACCCCGACGGGACTCCCCCCGACGGGACTCACCGCGGATTCACCTGGACCCGGCGCTGGCGACTTGACCCCATTCTGGACGCTGTGATGGAAGTCGACCAATACGACAACTTGCCGCGCGTGCGGCGCCTGCCGGGCCGCTTCGGGCACGCGCCATGTCGCGTCGTGCGCACGCCGTCGATCGAGAGCAACAACGCATGATGACGACCATCCTGTTTGTCCTGTCCTGTCTTTCCCTGTTGATCTGGGTCGTCTTGCTGCTCGCGCGCGGCGGCTTCTGGCGCGCGCGGCCTGCCGCGCCGCTGCCGCTCGTCGAGCCCGCGCAGGGCTGGCCCGCCGTCTGCGCCGTGGTGCCCGCCCGCAACGAGGCGGACGCAATCGGCGAAGCCGTGAGTTCGCTTCTCACCCAGGATTACGCGGGCGATTTCCATGTGATCGTGATCGACGATCACAGCACCGACGGCACAGCCGAAGCCGCGCGCGCCGCGGCGCTGGCGCTGCAGTGCCCGGAGAAGCTCTCGGTGGTGGCGGCGAAGCCGCTGCCCGCGGGCTGGTCCGGTAAGGTGTGGGCGCAGTCGCAGGGCATCGAGGCCGTGCACACGCTCGGCCTCGATGCGGACTATCTGCTGCTCACCGACGCGGACATCGGCCATCCCGCCGACGCGCTCGCGCAACTCATCGTGCGCGCGCAGGCCGAAGGGCGCGACCTCGTTTCGCTGATGGTGCGGCTGCGCTGCGACTCGTTCTGGGAAAAGGCGCTGATTCCCGCATTCGTGTTTTTCTTCGCGAAGCTGTACCCGTTTTCCTGGGTCAACAATCCGCGCAACAAGACGGCCGCCGCAGCGGGCGGCTGCATGCTCGTGCGCCGCAAGGCGCTGGAGGAAGCGGGCGGCATCGAGTCGATCCGCGCCGAACTCATCGACGATTGCAGCCTCGCCGCGCGCATCAAGCATCGCGGCGACGGGCACCATCCGATCCGGCTCGACGTTGCTGCGAAAAGCGTGTCGCTGCGCCCTTACGATTCGTGGCGCGATATCTGGAACATGATCGCGCGCACCGCGTTCACGCAGCTGCACTATTCCGCGTGGCAGCTTGGCGGGACGATTCTCGGCATGACGGTCATCTATCTCACACCGCCCGTGGTGGCGCTTGTGCTCGGTGCGGCGGGCTGGCCGGCGTGGATCGCATGGGCGCTCATGTGCTGCGCCTATGCGCCCATGCTGGCGTACTATCGCCGCTCGCCGCTGTGGGCGCCGTTCCTTCCGCTTGTCGCGCTGTTCTACGTGGGTGCGACGTTCGCCTCCGCGTGGCGCTTCTGGCGCGGCAAGGGCGGGCAATGGAAGGCGCGCGTGCAGGCGCCCGCGCAGGGGCGCTAAGCGAATCGCGCGCGCTTGCTGCTCCTTCTGCTGTCACTGGCTGGCGCAAAAAAAGAAAGCCGTCGCTTCATGCGACGGCTTTTCTATTTCTATTTCGGCCTGCGGTTTGATGGGCAAACGCGAATCAGCGTTGCGTGAGCAACATGTACATCTCAACGACCGTCTGCGGCGAAAACGTGAACGGCACCCAGCCGTGGCCCGTATGGCGCAGCACCAGCAGGCGGTCGCCGTTCGGCTGTTTCTGCACGGCCATGACCGGATTTTTCGTCGACACGAAACGCCAGCCACCCGGAATGCCGGGCGGCACCTCGGGTTCCATCGACGCGCGCGCATTCGACAGTTCCTCGATCATTTGCCCGACCTGAAGCGGATGCAGCGTAACCGTCTGGTCGCCGATCGTCATCGTGATGGCGTTCTGCGACGGACGGGCGAGATTCAGCGTCGGCCCGGTGGGTTCGGCGGTTGCGGATTCAGCAGCGGTGGATTCAGCGGCGGTGGATTCAGCGGCGACGGATTCAGCGGCGACGGATTCAGCGGCGACGGATTCAGCGGCGACGGATTCAGCGGCGACGGGTTCAGGGGCGACGGGTTCAGCGGCGACGGATTCAGCGGCGACGGATTCGGCAGTCGTGGCTTCGGATGCAACGGCGGTCTCCGCCACATCCGCCGTTGCATCCGCAACAGGATAGTCCGCGTTCGCCGCCTCTGCCGTGCACGCAGCGTGCGAGGTGGCGGCCACGAGGAGTTGATCGACAGCGGCTTCGAGCGCGCCGAGCTGGTCGTGTAGATTCATGCGAGGCTTCTCAGGTAAGGCTTGGGATTTTACCCACAGCGCGCATGAATTGCCCTTCCAGCGTTGCACGCATGTCGCAACAAAAGTTGTAACAAAATGCGAATTCACCTGGAAAAACACCGGGAAAACCGGCACGAAAAAAGTGCCGGATAACACCGTGCGAATGCGTCGTGCGCTCAGTTATGCGCTCATTTACAGGCTCAGTTACGCGCGCAGTTATGCATTCAGATAACCCGCTTGCCTGAACCAGTCGAGCGCGTCTTTCAGGCCTTCGCGATACGGTCGGGCGCGATAGCCGAGTTCGCGCTCCGCCTTCGCCGACGTGAAATACATCTTGTTCTTCGACATCTTCAGCGCATCGACGGTGACGAACGGTTCGCGCTTCGTGAAGCGCGCGACGGCTTCCGCGCCGAGCGCCAGCGGATAGAGCGGCCAGCGCGGCAGTGCGATTGTCGGCGGCTTGCGGTCGACCATGCCTGCGATATCCGCGAGCATCTGCTGCAGCGGCAGATTTTCGCCGCCGAGGATATAGCGCTCGCCGATGCGCCCGTGCTCCAGCGCGAGAAAATGACCGTTCGCGACGTCGTCGACGTGCACGAGATTCAGGCCCGTATCGACGAACGCGGGGATCTTGCCCGTTGCCGCCTCGACGATGATGCGGCCCGTGGGCGTCGGCTTCACGTCGCGCGGACCGATCGGCGTCGACGGATTGACGATCACGGCGGGCAGGCCGTCATTCGCGATCATGCGTTCGACCGCGCGCTCGGACAGCACCTTGCTGCGCTTGTACACGCCGATGGCCTGCTCGGCGGTGAGCGGCCGGGTTTCGTCGGCGGATGCGCCCGAACTCGTCACCTTGAGCGTCGCCACGCTGCTCGTGTAGACGATGCGTTCGACGCCCGCTTCGAGCGCCGCGCGCATGGTGGCCTCGGCGCCTTCGAGATTCGCGCGTTCGATTTCGTGCGGATCGGGTGCCCAGAGGCGATAGTCGGCGGCGACATGGAACAGATAGCGCACGCCACGCAGGGCCGCGCGCATCGACGCGACGTCGCGCATGTCGCCGGTGACGACTTCGGCGTCGAGCGTGGCGAGGTTGGTGCGCGGGCTCGTCGGGCGCACCAGCACGCGCACGGCATAGCCTTTGTCCTGCGCGATGCGGGCGACGGCCGAGCCGACGAAGCCGGATGCGCCGGTGATCAGCACGAGATCGCGTTGGTTGGCGGTCATACGGGATGAGTTTCCTGATGGGTTGCAGTGGGGTTGCAATCGTGTTGCAAGCGGGCGGCCTTGCCGCTCGCGTCGCACGGATTGTACGTGGCGTGAGGCGCATGTGTATGGCCCGAGTGCGTGGCCCGCGTGTGTGTCGGTTTGGCGCTGCGGGCCGCACGTGAGGCTGCGCTCGCGTCAAGGACGCGCGGCGCTCAAGCGCGATGGCGTCTACAATGCCGCGCAGAAGCCAGGACTGAGCAGGACTGAACCAGGAGATTGAACGATGACCGGACCGGATCTGGATTCGCGTGTCGAAACGTATTACGTGCGCGTGCGCGGGACAGTGCAGGGCGTGGGTTTCCGGCAGGCAACCGTGCGCCAGGCGCATGCGCTGCGTATTCGCGGCTATGTCGCCAACATGGAGGACGGCTCCGTCGAAGCCGTGATCCAGGGCACGGCCAACCAGGTGGACCGCATGCTGTCGTGGCTGCGACACGGGCCGCCTGCGGCGCGCGTCGCGGAAGTGGTCAGCGAAGAACGGTTGACCGAAAAGCGCTACGAGCGCTTCGAGCAGCACTGAACGTCACGTCGGGCGCGGAGCGGCTTGCCGGTCGATTCAGGTCAATCGGCATGCCGCTCCGCAGCCCGATCCGCAAATCAAGCGGCTAATCAAGCCGACACCAGCAGGCTTTCCGCGAATCCCCACTCCTTCTCGACCCACTGATGCGCGCAGACGAAGCCTGCATCGGCGGCAATCGCGGGAATCTCGTCCGCGTGGTACTTGTGGCTGCTTTCGGTCCAGATCGTCTCGCCGGCTTCGAGCGCGACCGTGAGGTTCGCCGCGCCCACACGCGCCTCGACGCGTGTTTTCGCGCGCAGGTGCATCTCGACGCTGCGCGCATCGCGGTTAAAGCGCGCGACGTGCTCGAAGGCCGTGAGGTCGAAGTCGCCGTCGAGTTCGCGGTTGATGCGCGCGAGCAGGTTCAGGTTGAACGCGGCTGTCACGCCGATGGCGTCGTCGTAGGCTGCGAGCAGCGTCTCCACGGGCTTGATGAGGTCGGTGCCGAGCAGCAGCGTATCGCCGGGTTCGAGCATCGAGCGGATTTCGCGCAGAAAGCGCGTCGCCGCGAGCCGCGTGAAATTGCCGATCGTACTGCCGAGAAAGAGCACGCAAAGCTGTTCGCCCGCGGCGCGCTGACGGCTCACTTCGGCGAGGCCCGCGAGATAGTCGCGTTCGTAGCCGACGATCGCGATGCGCTCGATATCGGCGAGTTCGCGGCGGCACACTTGCAGCGCCGTGCGTGAAATTTCGATCGGACAATACGATGTCGGGCGCTTGCGGCACAGTGCTTCGAGAATGCGGCGTGTCTTGCGGCCGCTGCCGCTGCCGAGTTCGGCGACGGTGACGCCGGCAGGCAGCGCCTCGACGATTTCGGCGGCATAGCGCGTGAGCAGGCGGTCCTCGGAGCGCGTCAAGCCATATTCGGGCAACACGGTGATCGCCTCGAACAATGCCGAGCCGATATCGTCGTACAGATACTTCGAGGGCAACTCCTTCTGCGGCGCGTGCGTGAGGCCGTTACGGACTTCGGACGCGAAAGCGGCAAGATCGGGAGTCAGCGGGGCGGCGGCAGGGCGGGGCGCGAGTCGGCTCATGCGGGCTCCTGGTGGGTTGAACGGGTGGCACAGCGGCGGGCATTGGCGGCCGGCGGCGGGCGGTGTGAGGCCCGGGGCGAGCGCGGCGCGGCCGGACGGCGGCTCCGTGGCGAGAATTACGTTCTAGTCCATTGCGGTGCAATCCGCACGGACTAAATCCGCGCGGAACCATTGCCAGTATCGCCGCGAATGAGAAACTCAGCATCGCGCGTGCCCGCCATGCCGGGGCGCGCGAACCAGACTAGAATGCCCGCTGGCGGCCCGGCGCGCTGGCCGCCGCAGATACGCGCACATACCTGCAGATAACCGCACATACCAATAGCCGATAACCATGACAACGAATTTACTCGCGCCCCGTGCGGTTCAGCCGGAGGGGAGACACGCTGCCCGCCTTTCCCGATTCTTGCGCAGCGTCGGCACGGCTGCACGCCGATGAACCAGTACGAGCCTGGTCGCGGCATTGCGCTATCCACGGGCGCGTCGGCGCTGTTCGCGCTGATGTCGATCTATGCGCTGCTGCTCAAGCCGCTCGGCGGCCTCGATATCTTTGCCTGGCGCGTGATCTGGACGACGCCTGGCGCACTCGGCGTTTTGCTGCTGCGCGGGCGGGGTGCGCAGTTGGGCACACTCGCGGCGCGCATGGTCAAGGAGCCGCGCACCGCGCTTTCGCTGGCCGCGTGCGCCGCGCTGCTGGGCTCGCAGCTCTGGGTGTTTCTCTGGGCGCCACTGCATGGGCGCGTGCTCGAAGTGTCGCTCGGCTATTTCCTGCTGCCGCTCGCGATGGTGGTGGTGGGACGCTTCTACTATCACGAGCGGCTCGAAACACTCCAATGGCTCGCCGTGGGGTGCGCGGCAGTCGGCGTCGCCCACGAACTCTGGGCCACGCATGCGTTTTCGTGGCCGACGCTGCTCGTGGTGTTCGGCTATCCGCCGTATTTCGTGCTGCGCCGCAGGATCAACGCGGATTCGCTCACGACTTTCGCCGTCGAGATGATCCTGTTGCTGCCCGTTGCGATTGCGTATGCGTGGGCAGGCGGTTCGCTCGCGCTACTCGACGGACGCCCGTTCCTCACGTTCGCGCTGCTGCCGGGGCTGGGCGTGATCAGCACCGTCGCGCTCGCGTCCTATCTCAAGGCGAGCCGCCTGCTGCCGATGGCGCTCTTCGGCATCCTGGGCTACGTCGAACCGGTGCTGCTCGTGATCATCTCGGTGACGGTGCTCGGCGAGCATCTGGGCGCGGGTCAGCTTGCGACTTATGTGCCGATCTGGATTGCCGTTGCGCTCACGGCGCTGCATAGCGCGCGCTACGTGAGGCTTGCGCGGTAGGACGTAGCTTGAACACGTCGATCTGTTCACGGTTATGCAACCGCTTGCAACCGTTCACGGCCTGCGCCGACAATGACCGCGGTTTCGCCGCATACGGCGGCACTATTTCCTCTCACTTTTTCCGCCTTCCGGCGCCTGATTCATGAGCGACCGCGTCGTTGCCGCATTCGATTTCGACGGCACTATCACCACCACAGACAGCTTCCGCGCATTCCTGCTCGCTACGGGCGGCCCGCTGCGCTTCGCGGTTGCAGCATTGCGCTGCCTGCCGTGGCTCGTCGGCATCGCGCCGGGCTGGTCCGAACGCGGGCCGACCAAGGCGCGCTTCATGTACGCCATGCTCGGCCCCGCGCGGCGCGAGACGATCGAAGCGGCGGCGCAGCGTTTTGTCGATACGCGGTTGCCCGCGCTCCTGCGCCCCGAGATGCTCGCGCGCGTTCGCGAACACCAGGCGCTCGGTCATGAGGTCGTGCTCGTGAGCGCGTCGCCTTCGGTGTATCTGCGCAAATGGGCAGCGACGGTCGGCATCGGGACAGTGTTGTCGAGCGAACTGGAATGGCGCGACGGCGTTTATACGGGACGGCTCGCGGGGCTCAACTGCTGGGGGCCGGAGAAGGTTGCGCGGCTGCGTGCATGGTGGGGCGAGCGCGCGCCCGCCACGCTCTACGCGTACGGCGACAGCCGCGGCGACCGCGAAATGGCCGGGCTTGCCGATCATGCGTGGATACGCGGGACAGGGGCGTTGCCGCCGCTTGTGGCCGCTGGCGGAACCGGCGCGCGTTGACGGCTGCGCGGATTGAATCGATGCCGAATCGATGCGGAACCGATGCTGAACTGATACGAATCAGGAAAACGGATTATCGGCAACGCCGGGTTTTTCATCCGGTTCGTCGGTAATCCTGGCGGGCAAATGCGGATCGGACTGCAAGGTCCGCACGACGCTGTCGAGCGCCGCCTTGAGCGCGAGTGCGGCTGCAAGCCCGCGTTTGTCACGCGTCAGCGCGAGCGTGCCGGAAAGCGTGACGCGCGTCGTGCCGTTCGTGAGCGTGAGCGCATCGCCCTCGACATTGAGGACGTCGTCATCGTTTGCGTAGGCTTCGAACACCATGTGATCCTCCTCGAACGTCCGTTATGGCGGGCAGTATGGCGAGCCGCCCGCACAGCATTTATTCGGTGCTTGTCCGGCGCCGATCTGGCGCTTATCCGCCCCACCTGCTTACGCCGAACCCGTGCCCGTTGAACGATACCCGCGTCTGGCTGGCGGCGTTCGCGGGAATACCGGGAAAGCTGATTCCGCTTTGCTGTTCGAGCGCGCGCACCGAGCGCACCTCGTAATGTTCGGCGGTCGTGTTGTCGGCGACGATGGCGAATGCGAGCTGCTGCGACGGCACATACACGACCTTGAAAATCTGCGTCGGCACGAGTACGCGCGACGCGCCGATCGTCTGCAACTGCGCGCCCGTGAAGAGCGGGCCGGTCACGACCCAGGCCTCGCCGTATTTCATCGTGAGCCGGCGCACGGCCGATTCGATATGCGACCACAGACGCTGATTGTTAATACGATTCTGCGGCACGATATTTGCCAGCGAGAATGACTCCGCCATCGCCTGCTCATTCCAGCGATTGCCCGCCGGACTCATATGGCCGCGATCGAAACCGCTGCGCCTGTAGTCGGCGAGCGTCGCGCCTTCGCCGTCCGGCAGGCGCTCGTCTGCGAAAAAGCGGTTCGTGCGCGTCATGTCCTTCGCCGCTTCGAGCCGATCGCGCGTGAGATGTTCTGCGGACCACAGCGGGCCATGGGTGATCCCCGAGTGCAGCACCACGAAATCCGAGTAGCAGAGCATGCGCGTTTTCGGCGCCATGCGCGGATTCGTGAGCTTCGGGAACTGACCATCGGGGACGAAGTCGGTGCAGGCCGGCGCGGCAAACGTGTGGCTCGCGACAGCCATCAGGAGACAGGCAAACAGCTTCTTCATCGGCAGGGTAGGCAAAACGCAGGGCGGTTGAAGGCGGCCTGGAAGTATAGCGGGCACGTTCGCGCGCAGCCAGTGACGCCGTCGCGCCGCGCCACGCGTGTCATGTGCGCGGGGCCGTCCTGGTCGTTGGCCCTGGTGGCGCTATTCATCGGACGGATTGCGCGCGCATGGCATGTAAGCAATACATCCACGCAAAACATGCACGCAAGACGCGACGCGGCGCTGTCTGGACAGCGCCGTGTGCTTGCGGATTCGAAGGTGATTCCGGGCGGAACCGAAGCGGGACTGCGCGACGCGCTGCGTCGTCAGCCCGCGAACAACGCGTGTTCGGCGTGCACGATCTGGCGGTCGACGGCTTGCAGCCGCCATTGACCTTCCATTGGCGAATGCGACGACTCGCACGACCAGGTCGCGTCGCCATGTGCAGAACTGATTTCCTGGCGGCGGTTTACATGCAAGCCGCGCAAGGTGCAAAGCGGTGAATCATCGAGCGGCGCGCACAGCGATGTCACGCCGTTCGTGTCGCGCATCTCGCCCCATTCCGGCAGGGCAATCCCATCGTGCGACTCGCGCGACCAGCGGTGCTGATCGGTGTCGAGCCACAGGACGGCGTAGTCGTGATTGACGGTCGGGTCGGAACCGTTGATCAGGATCGTAAGTCGCATATCAGGTCCGTTAGAGCGTGTTCAGGGATGGCAATTACTCACTGTAGGTCGCGTGCGTACGACTGCAAGGAGGGATTCCACATATTGGGCAGCGCGATGCGGTCGCAGTAGATATAAATCAAGCTCGTGCTTGCGTGGCACGGCTATCGGCGGGATTGAAAATCACAATTGGGAAGGCACCGGTCACCTCCTAGATTGATAGTTGCGGCGTACCCGCATCCATGGTCTGTTGCACTGCAGGAATCGCGGGCAGCGCTGCGTCCCCACAATGACGCTGATGGAAGGAGGCACAGATGGCACAGCTAAAGGGCTCGAAGACGGAACAAAACCTCAAGGATGCATTTGCTGGCGAATCGCAGGCGAATCGCCGCTATCTTTACTTCGCGGCAAAGGCCGACGTGGAAGGCCAGAACGACGTCGCCGCGCTGTTCCGCTCGACCGCCGAAGGCGAAACGGGCCACGCGCACGGCCACCTCGAGTATCTGGAAGCGGTGGGCGACCCGGCCACCGGCCTGCCGTTCGGCTCGTCGCGGCTGAACCTCCAGTCGGCGATTGCAGGCGAAACGCACGAATACACCGACATGTATCCCGGCATGGCGAAAGTGGCGCGCGAAGAGGGCTTCGACGAAATCGCGAACTGGTTCGAGACGCTCGCGAAGGCGGAGCGCAGCCACGCGAACCGCTACACGAAGGCGCTGGACGTACTCGCGGACTGATCGCGCGGCGCACGGCGCCGGTTTTGCGCCGGTTTTGTTCCACTACCGCGCCGGCTGTGCGCCGGCGCGAGGCGAGCGCGTGACTACCTGACTGCGCTCGCGCCCCGATAACCAGAAACCAGAAACGCAGAACCGGAGACGTCATGCCCCAAAAGGAAGGCAGCCTCGAAGCGCCGACGCGGCATCCGCTCGACTGGACGTCCGACGCGTTCTACGACCCGGAAAAACGCGACGCCGAACTGGCGCGCGTGTTCGACATCTGCGCGGGGTGCCGCCGTTGCGTATCGTTGTGCGGTGCGTTTCCCGCGCTGTTCGATCTCGTCGACGCAACCGATTCCGGCGAGGCGCATGACGTCGACAAATCGAAGTTCGGTCAGGTGGTCGATCAGTGTTATCTGTGCGACCTCTGCTACATGACGAAATGCCCGTATGTGCCGCCGCATCCGTGGAACGTGGACTTTCCGCATTTGATGCTGCGCGCGAAAGCCATTGATTACCGCAATGGCGACGTGAAGCTGCGCGACCGCGTGCTGTCGAACACGGATACGCTCGGTCATCTCGCGGGTATTCCGGTGGTCACGCAGACCGTCAACGCCGTGAATCATACGAAGGCCATGCGCGGCGTGATGGAAGATGCGCTCGGCGTGGACCGCAAGGCGTGGCTGCCCGACTTCGCCCCGCACAAGTTCCGCAGCGCGGCGAAGCGTGTGTCGGCAGAGAAGGCACGCGACGTGCGCAAGGCGCGTGATGGCGAACGCACGCCGGGCAAGGTGGCGATCTACGCGACGTGCTACGTGAATTTCAACGAGCCGGGCATTGGCCACGATCTGCTCGCGGTGCTCGATCACAACGACATCGACTGGGTGCTCGTCAAGAGCGAAGCGTGCTGCGGCATGCCGCTGCTCGAACAGGGCAATCTGGAAGGCGTGGCGAAAAAGAAGGCGCACAACATGCCGGTGCTCGCGCACTACGCGCGCGAGGGTTACGCGCTGATCGGCGCGGTGCCGAGCTGCGTGCTGATGTACAAGCACGAGCTGCCGCTCATGTTTCCCGACGACGCCGAAACGCGCGCCGTGAGCGACGCGTTCTGGGATCCGTTCGAATACCTCATTGCGCGGCACCGCGACGGCTTGCTCAAGACGGATTTCCGCACGCCGCTCGGCAACGTTTCGTATCACGTTCCGTGCCACGCGCGCGTGCAGAACATCGGTCGCAAGACGTCCGAGCTGCTCTCGCTCGTGCCCGACACGAAGGTCAACGTGGTCGAACGCTGCTCGGGGCATGCGGGCACATTCGGTGTGAAGAAGGAATTTCACGCAATGGCGATGAAAATCGGCACACCCGTTTTCCGGCTGATGGCGCAGGGCGAACCGGGCTTCATTGCCTCGGACTGCGCGCTGGCGGGCCATCACATTGCACAGGGCATCGGCGAAATGCAGCTCGGCGAGCCGCCACTTGCGCATCCGCTCACGCTCTTGCGACGCGCCTATGGCATTTGAGGCTGCTTCCCTCACCCAATCTCTACATGAGGCACTGACGATGACGATCGCGAGAAATTCGCTGTTGACGCTGGAGGCTTACGCGAAGGTGCGCAACGACATGCGCGCTCGCATCATCGAACACAAGAAGCGGCGCGCCGTCGCGCTCGGCAATCACCTGACGTTCCTGTTCGAGGACGAAGCAACGATCCGCTATCAGATCCAGGAGATGCTGCACATCGAGAAGATCTTCGACGAAGACGGCATCCAGAGCGAGCTGGACGTGTATCAGCCGCTCGTACCCGACGGCAGCAACCTGAAGGCGACGCTGCAGATCGAGTACCAGAACGAGATCGAGCGCCGCGCCGCGCTCGGGCGGCTCATCGGCATCGAGGACCGCGTATTTCTGCAGGTGGAGGGCGAAGCGCCGGTCTACGCCATCGCCGATGAAGATCTCGAACGCGAAACCGCCGAAAAAACCTCGGCGGTGCATTTCGTGCGCTTCGAACTCACGCCTGCGATGAAGGCGCGCTTGCGCGATGGTGCCGCGCTCATGATCGGCTGCGATCACCCGAACTATCGCGTGCCGGTGCAGACGATCGACGCCGATACGCGCGCGGCGCTTGCCGCCGACCTCGACTGACGCCGCGTCACACGTCCTTGCGGTACATGACGAAGCCGGGCTTGTCGGCCACGCCGTCATAGAGGCGCATGGCCGTGTGATTCGTCTCGTGCGTGTGCCAGTACACGCGCGATGCGTTTGCCGCCTTCGCCGCCGCGTAGACGCCTTCGATCAGCGCGCGCCCCACGCCCTTGCCGCGCTCGGATTCGGCGGTGAAGAGATCCTGCAGATAGCAGGTCGGACCTTGCAGCGTCGTGCTGCGGTGAAAGAGGTAGTGCACGAGCCCGACGAAGTGGCCACCGCTGTTGCCACCCCGCACGGCGACGAGTGCATGCATCGGTTCGAGGCCGTCGAAGAAGCGCGACCACGTCGTGCGCGTGATCGCCTCTGGCAGCGCCGTCGGCCCGAAGCGGCCGTAAAAGCGGTTGTAGCCGTCCCACAGCGGCAGCCAGGCTTCGTAATCGGCGGGTGTGACGGGGCGGATTTCGACGGTATCGCTCAAGCGTGTTCTCCTCGGTTTGTTCTGGGTGTGTTCCGCGGCATGCGGTGTCGCCGCTCTCCGGCCGGCGACAACGTTGAGCGTAAGCGAATCTCGACGCCGCTGCCAGGGCCAGGCAGGCACAAAGCAATGGAGCCACCGGCCGTTCGCGGCGGGTGCGGAGCGGCGACTTCGAAGCACCGACGCTTAAGCACCATAAATCAAGACCGCGAAAGCGCGGTCTTATATGTTATCTTTCATCCGGCTAACAATATCTCGCATAGGCGAAGGTCTGCTACGTCATTCGCAGTCCACATTGAATAAATGGGGCATGAGACGAGGGCTCATCGGAGTCGGCGGTCATGGGCGGGGCCAGCGAAGACAGGCCCCGTGATACCGGCCAGCAGCCGCGGCCTCCGTCTTGCATGTCGGCCATTTATCAAGCGCCTGTTTTTGTGCCGACGTATCGTTCGGTGAACCCCGCCATTCAACGTGTTTTCCCCATGCCGACCGACTATATCGCCCCTTTCGCTCTCTGGATCGTCATTCGTCACATGCGCCTCGCCGACGGCTCGCACCATACCGAGCCCGCATGGGTGCGCAGCGAGGACCATCGGGATCTGGTCGTGTTCGTCTCGCGCCTTCACGCCTACCTCTACGCCACGCTGCGCAATATCGACCATACGCGCGGCGAATCGGACGGCTGGCAATGCATACCGTTGTCGGCATTCGATCTGTGCGGTTGTATTCGGGAGGCCGACGGGCCGCTCAAATGCGCCATGGCATTCAGCTTCGAATGCGATGCAACCGGCGCATTGATCATCGCGAACGGCGCGCCGCGCCTGCGCTTCGTCGAACTCACATTCAACGTGCCCAATCCCGTTGAGGGCGCCGTCTTCAACTTCAGCCAGGGCGCGTTCGACGTCATGCGCGAACAATGGGAACACATCGGCGCCTACGATTACCCGCAGTCGATCGAACGTATCGATGCAATGGACGACGTGACGTTCGCACACGCGCTCGGCGTTGCGCTACAGGCTGCGTTGGTGACGCGCGCGGAATACGCGAGCGATCACTGGACGGTCTACGATGCTGACGCCGGATACTGGATTTCTTCGCCGGTGCGTTCGTACTCCGGCGTGCCCGCCACGCGCACGGTTCACTGAATACGCGGTTAAAACCAACGCCCGGGACTCTGCTGAAGGAAATGGCCTGCGCACCGACGTTATCGCACTCGGGTTGCTGGGCCGCACGCTTTTCTCATCGCCATTTTTGTTTCCTGTTCGCTTCTTTTACAGCCCTTCTCGACCAGCGTGACCATCACGCTTTTGTCGCGCGCATGCGTGTTCATGCTGTGCAGATTATCCCTGGTCGCCGTCGCATTTCGCCTGGCAATTTTCTACGGGGTGAAGTAGAAAGCGCGTAGGATTACTGATTGAGTCGGCTTGATACGACGGCCTAGCCTGGAAAAACGTCAGGCAGGACGATGTTAGCCGAAACTTCCAGCGACGTTTCAGCGGCATTCTGCAACAGGAGGATGTATGAGCGATTCACTCGTATTCGAAAAGCCTGCCATCGGCCGAGGTGCACTGGCGGGCGTGGTGGCGACAGCGGCATTGTCCGTGCTGATGGTGATGAAGGCGGCGATGGGGCTCATGCCCGAACTCAATCCAGTCGGCACGATTGCGAACATGCTCGGCGTGCCTGCTCCCGTGGGGTGGATCGTGCACTTCGCGATCGGTACGATCTGGGGTATTGCGTTTGCCCTGGTGAGCCACATGCTCCCGGGTGCATTCTGGCTCCGGGGCATGCTCTTTTCCATCGCGCCCTGGTTGATGATGATGATCGTCATGATGCCGATGGCGGGTGACGGGTTCTTCGGTCTGAAACTCGGCATGGCGGGACCGGTCATGACGCTGGTGCTGCACCTCTTTTTTGGCGCCGTCCTGGGCGCCGTGTACGGCGCACGTGCTGCCCGCATGCGGCCCGCCTGAAACGCTTCAATACGATTCAATTCGACTAAACGCGATTGAATACGAATAAATACAAATAAATACAACAATCGCGTTTCTGCTGCCCACGACGGCGAGCCGGGCAACGACACGATGCGCCACACAGCATCGACACAACAATCCGGCCGCCGATTCCAGTAATGACAGCGCTTTTGTCGTGGTGCTTAGGGCGGGTTAGTGCCGTGGCGCACGGTTGCATGTGCCGGATAATCATTGCTCACGCAACTTGACATCGACCGGGCTTGATGCAGTATTCGTCTATCTCAGAGCCGGAGATTTCCGCCCCGTTGAATCGGGCGATACGGGCGCCAACCATTCAAATCTCCCGAAAACCGTCTCATGGATACCGAACCGCGAGCCAGCGTATTGCGCCAGATTCCACGCAGCGTCTGGATTCTTGGCTGCGTCAGTCTGTTGATGGACGTTTCATCCGAAATTATCCATAGCCTGCTGCCGATGTTTCTCATGGCAAGCCTCGGTGCAAGCGCGGCCACGATTGGCATTATCGAGGGTATCGCCGAGGCCACCGCGCCGGTCGTCAAGCTGTTTTCGGGCGCGCTGAGCGACTATCTCGGCAACCGCAAGTGGCTTGCCGTGGCGGGATATGGTTTGGGCGCATTGAGCAAGCCGCTTTTCGCCGTTGCGTCGACGGTCGGCGTCGTGGTGACGGCGCGTATCGTCGACCGGGTGGGCAAGGGAATTCGCGGCGCGCCGCGCGATGCGCTGATCGCCGATGTCACGCCGTCGCATTTGCGCGGCGCGGCGTTTGGGCTGCGCCAGTCGCTCGACACGGTGGGCGCTTTTCTCGGACCGCTGCTGGCGGTCCTCATCATGCTGAGATGGGTGGACGACTTCCGCCTCGCGTTTCGGCTCGCCGTCATTCCCGGTCTGATTGCGGTTGCGCTGCTGACGTTCGGCATCAAGGAGCCTGCCTGGGAGCCCGGCGCGAAGCAGCGCAATCCGGCACGCTGGCACAACCTCAGGCAACTGGGCGCGAACTACTGGTGGGTCGTTGCGGTGGGAACTTTCTTTGCGCTCGCACGCTTCAGCGATGCCTTTCTCGTTCTGCGCGCAATGAAAAGCGGCGTACCCGTTGCGCTGGTTCCGCTCGTGATGTTTGCGATGAATGTCGTGTTTTCAGCGGCGGCCTATCCGTTCGGAAAACTCGCCGACTCGATGAGCCATTTCCGCCTGCTGATGGCAGGGCTCGCCGTACTGATTGCCGCCGATGTCGTGCTCGCCAACGCAAACCAATGGAGCATCGTGGTGGTGGGTGTCGCCATCTGGGGGCTTCATATGGGCATCACGCAGGGGCTGCTCGCCACCATGGTTTCGCGTACCGCGCCCGCGCAGTTGCGCGGTACCGCGTTCGGTTTTTTCAACCTGCTGGGGGGATTGGGCACGTTGGCGGCCAGTCTCGTCGCCGGTGAACTGTGGGACCGCTTCGGACCCGCCGCGACGTTTTACGCCAGCGCGATCTTCTGCGTCGTCACCGTCGTGCTGCTTTGTGTCGGTCGCGCGGCTGCCCTGAGATTCGAATAAATCGGGTATCCGTATTTCGTGGTTGATTTGTCGTGTTGCGGCGTAGTAATGGCATGGGGTAGCGAGGGCTGTCGGTGTGTCTTGGCGCGATCGGAATTATTCATGGCGCGTTATGCTAGTGCCTCCCGTGGTTCAAACGCCTACCATCTGGCTATCCAATCTAACCAGGGAGAAGTCATGAAACCCGCAACGGCATTGATCACTGGCGCTTCAAACGGCATCGGCCTGGAACTGGCGCGCATCCATGCGAGCAAGGGCGGCGATGTCGTTCTGGTTGCGCGTTCGCGCGACAAACTCGAATCAATCAAGAAGGAATTCCAGACGAAGTATGGCGTGAAAGCGTATGTCATTGCCGAGGACCTCGCCGACCCCGCTTCGGCCGATCGAGTCTTCGCTGCCACTGAGGCGCTGGGGCTTTCCATCGAGGTCCTGATCAACAATGCCGGCTTTGGCGGCCACGGCAAATTCGTCGAACGCGATCTCAAGGCCGAGCAGGCGATGATGCAGGTCAACATGGTGACGCTGACCAACCTGACACATCACTACCTGAAGGGCATGGTGGCCCGTCGGCGCGGACGCATCCTGAATGTCTCGTCGACTGCATCGTTCATGCCGGGCCCACTGCAGGCCGTGTACTACGCGACCAAGGCCTATGTCACCTCGTTCACTCAGGCTATCGCCGAAGAAGTGCGCGAGTACGGCGTGACCGCCACGGCGCTATGTCCGGGCGCGGTGGCGACTGGTTTCGTTGCTGCCGGAGATCTGCAAGGCGTGAATGTCTGGAAGAACGCCAGGTCGGCAGAGTCAGTAGCGCGATGCGGCTACGAGGCCATGGAGCGCGGCGAACTGGTGGCCTTCAACGAGTGCAAGCTGCAGATCATGCTTGAGTGGATTGTTCCGCTGCTGCCGCGCAAAACGGTGTTGAGGATGTCGCGTCAGGCGATGGAAAAGGCTGCGTGATGAAGCAGGCCACACGCTTTTCCGTGCATCCCGGCTGGAAACTGATCGTCGTCGATATGGGAATCGCGCCCGGCGACTTGCTGGCGCTGGCCGAACTGCCCGCCGACCTGTTCAGCCGCAAGGACGCCTCGCTGACGCCTGCCGAATACTTTCGTATCTTTCACAGTCTCGAAACGATGGTTGGGGAAGCGCAGTTGCCGGTACGGCTCGGTAGCGGCATCTCGGTTGAGGCCTTCGATCCGTCGCTCTTTGCATGCCTGTGTAGCCCGAATCTGAATGTCGCGCTCACCCGGCTCGCCGAATACAAGCGCCTTTGCGGACCATTAGCGCTGGATGTTGCCGTTGGTCGAAACTGCACTGAGGTGTTCATCGAATGCTACGGCTACGACCGTCCGCTGCCGCGCAGCCTATGCGCGATGGAAGTGGTTTTCTTCACGCAACTGGCGCGCCTCGCCACGCGGCACGCGATTAACCCGATAGAGACGGAATTGGTGATCCTGCCGAATCAGACCCGGCCGTGCGAAGACTTTCTCGGCTGTCGCTTACAGCAAGGCAACCACAATCGCATCAGCTACTCGGCAGAGGACGCCGCGCGACCGTTCCTGACCGAGAACGTCGCCATGTGGCAGTTCTTCGAGCCGGAGCTTCAGGCGCGGCTCTCGAAGCTCGATGCCGAGGCCAGCGCGCGCGAACGCGTACGCAGTGCGCTGCTCGATATGCTGCCGAGCGGCCAGAGCAGCATCGACGATATTTCGAGCCGTCTGGCAATGAGCAAGCGATCGCTACAGCGCCATCTCGCCGACGAGGCGGTCAGCTATCAGGACGTGCTTAATGGCACACGACAGGAACTGGCTAGCTATTACCTTGCCCGCTCGGCAATCTCGCCTGGCGAGATTGCTTTTCTGATTGGTTTTCAGGATACCAACTCATTCCTGCGTGCCTTCAAGGGCTGGACGGGGGTTACGCCAGGGGAATACCGCAATTTGCACGCTCATCCGGCGTGACGCAGACGCTGTCCATATAGTTGAATTGGTTGGTGCACCTCCCGTGAGTCGTGTGGCCGCTTCGCTCCGAAATCCGGCATCGTCCCTCGATAAGCCCAACCGACAGCTTCGGGTCGGGAGTACTCACCGCCGACTGGCCGCTTCCGGGAAGCGGAATTCCACTGGCCGCTTTCCGGCGATGAATTTGAAGAGCGGACTGACGCAACCTGACCCATTCGCGCCGATCGCGTGGCCGAGCATCCAAGGGCAGCTAACAGAGGGATCCGGTCATCATGGCAAACCGCACATGCGTAGTGAAGGGCACCAGAACTGACCGGTCACGCGAGAAAATAACATTGTGTGGGCGTCGGAGTTCGGCAGTTCGGCACCCATATGACAGTTGGTTTGGTCGGACTACTTGTAGTAACCGACGCCGCATCCCAGGCCGGCGACAGCGGTAACGAAGCTCGCCTTCGGCACCCACGTCTTGTCCGCACCGGCCTTGGGAGACATGTAGCTAACCTCATTGACCTGGCCGTCTTTTGCCGCGTCATAGAGCCTTGGGCCATACACGTCGCCCGTAGGGTCCTTAAATGTCCTCGCATCCTTGCCGAGTAACCCCTTAACGTTGGGATTGCCGATCGCGACGAGGAGTCCGTCGTTGAGCTTGAAGCAGAACGGATAGAGGTCGCCAACAAGGAAGCCGTTTTCGCCCTTGTTGATCTGGTCGAGTGTCTTGGCCTTATCGGCTTTGATGGCCGCAACCGTCTTTTCAAGCATGGCCTTAGCGTCCGCCGCAGTACCTTGCGCGAATGCCGTAGTCGAGAACAAGGCAGCCATGGCACATAGTGCGTCAATCACGAGTTTACGAAACATGGACATTCCCCCCTGCTCTTCGAGCAAATTGCAATTGTCTTGCACCGTGCGCAGGCAGCAAGTCACCATATCCAAACATTGCCCCAATTGACCAGTCTACTCGTGCCCACCGACGAGCTGATAAAAAGAGGTGCGGTGGCCGTTTCCGGATTTGGCCCATCGTGTCGCCCCCAGGCTTGATCGAAAGGACCGCTATCGAGGTGAATCGGCCGTTGGAATGGCGGCTTTATATCTTTTGTGATCGGCAACAATTGGCCGACGAACGAAACCGCTCGCGCGGTAGGGGGCTCCGGTCCGACGCAGGAGGTCAGGGAGGGGCCGG